>JAJZNH010000565.1 GCA_021811745.1 Acidobacteriota bacterium | reverse complement strand
AAGCACCACACCACGGTGATGCACTCGATCGCCAAGATCGACGAACAGCGCCGCACCGACAAGGATCTGCACCGCACGCTCAACAAGCTGCAGGATCAGTTGAACGGTTGAGGCGGACCTCAGCTCCCATTCCCGAGGCGCTTTCTCGCGGAGAGCGCCTCGTGGCTTTTGCGTCGATCTTCATAGATGCCGGCTGATGGGAGGATTTGTGACCGATGAATCCGTAGTTCAACTCGGCGTCAAGTATCTGAATGAATGCCGCGCAGCAGGCAAGCGCGCTACTTTGCTTGAAATGCTTGAATATATCGACTACTTCGACCGGCTGATTCCAAACGCCGAGGAGATCAATGCAGTTCTGGCGCGGGTTCCTTCAATTTTTGTAGACCGGACGGAAGGCCGGATTACGTTCAGCTCTACCGGCCATGAGCGGTCCGTGACAGAAGAAGATGTGCACCATGCCTGCCTTGTCTACAACGAAGATTTTCAAAGGCGGTTGCGGGAGCTCGCAACGAAACAATTCAATAAGAAAGCCAGCCAGGAGAACTGACCCCGGCGGCTCATCAGTTCCACAAACATCTTCTGGGATTTCGCGAGGTCGGGATCCATCTGCGCGCACCATCGGCCTCTGGGCGCCTTTCGCCACCAGGACGCAGGTGTGCGCCTTCAGCTCCGGTATGCGCAGCGTACCGCGCTTCCAGTTTCATCTGGGCGCCAACGGTCACCTGAGGTCTAAACCCGACCCCTGTTCTACCTGCGCCCAAACCCTCTGGGCTTTACCTGGGGCTTGACGGGGAGATCGGTCTTGCCCTCGGGATAGACCACCAGGAAGCGGTCCTGGCCCTCGCCGAGGCTGGCCGTCTCCACGCCTTCAAGGCCGCGGCAGGCCAGATGCAGCAGACGCCGCTCGCGGCTGTTCATGGGAGGGAACGGATAAGGGATTCCGGTGCTGCGCACCGTCTCCGCGGCAGTTTCGGCGGCCATACGGAGTTCCTGTGCGCGAAGGGCCTTGAAGTTGCCGGCATCGAAGCTGACAAGGTCATGCTCACGCGCATCGAGGCGCAGTATCTGCGCGGCCAGTGTTTCAAGAGCGCGTAGCAGTTCGCCATTATGCTGCGTGACGAGCGGCGCGTCGGGTCCACCCAGTTCTACGTAGATCTGGCGGGCTTCAAGGCCTGCGGGGTCGCTCGCGCCGTCGCCCGCCGTAATGCGGTACTTGAGGCGCATTCCGCCCAGTTTGTTCAGGGTGTTGAGAAATCCGGCGATTTTCTGTGCAGCCTCGTGGAGGTCGGCGATGGGCATAACAAATTAGTATCGCAGAGCGGAGCGGGGGCGGAATGGCCGAATGGGAGGAAATTCCGTGGCGGCACGAAGCGCGTTCTTCGAGCCAGGCGCTTTCAAGGCAGCAAAGCCGGCGCTCATGCAGGGATTTTCGCGCTTTCGGGGCCTGGCGCCAGCTTGGCGGAGGTGCTGCTTCAATGGCCGGAAAACTCATGCGGATGATGGCGCCGCCGCATTCGCGGTTGAAGGGCATGACTTGAGTCGTGCCGGAAAAGCCCGAAAAATGGCGGGCTTTGAGCCCTTGTGAAATGCGAGCCGGCGCATTCATTTATGGCGCTGTGGATAGTGGAATAGCCTTGCAATAGATCGGTTCAAGCAGTCGCAAGACGCGGCCGTGATCAATGAAGATTGAGGCCGCGTTCTTTTTACCGCGGTTGCTGAAGGAAGGATAGCTGCGCTTCGTTTGCAGAGGAATGGAACCGGCCAGGTTCGGGTGCCGGGCGGGGTGCGGCGGAAAAGAGTATGTCCGGCGGAGGGTTCGGGAAACGTGTACCCTAAGAGGGGAGTGTGTAAGATGCGTTCGATTGCCATTCTGGTTTGCTCAGCGGTGCTGATGGGAAGCGTGGGCTCATTGCGCGCACATGCCGCGCCGTCCAAGCCTGCGGGGCAACGGGGCGTGACGCATCTCATGCTTCCGCCTTCGCCCGAAGCACTGCTGCCCGGCGCCTTTGACGGATGGGTGACGGCCGGTCCGATAAAGGCGCTGAGCGATGCGGCGCAGGCCGACGCTGCCAACGCGGCGGCTTTGAAAGAGTATGGCTTTATCAATGGCGCGCTTGCTAATTACAAGCGCGAAGGAGATACGCTGAGCGTGCGCGCGCTGCGATTTGGAGATGTAAGCGGCGCGTACGGCGCGTACTCGTACTATCGCAAGAATGGGTGGCCGAAGGAAGATATCGGCACAGGCGCCGCCTCTGACAACAAGCGAGTGCTCTTCTGGAAGGGCACCACTGTGGTGGATGCAACGTTTTCGCGGATTGGGCCGATGTCGGCCGGCGAAATGCGCGAGTTAGCGCGGCGCTTGCCGGTTCCAGGGGGATCGAAGTCGCTGCTGCCGCCGATTCTCGCCTTCCTGCCCCAGGGTTCGCTGGATGGGCGGACGACACACTACGCAGAGGGCCCAGCGGGCTATGTGGGCTCGGGTGGAGTGCTGCCGCCGGAACTGGTGGGATTCGATCGCGACGCGGAGACGGTGACCGCGAATTACTCTCTGCCTTCCGGGCCTGCGACGCTCACCATCATCAACTATCCGACGCCGCAGATGGCAGCCGCTCAAGAGAAAGTGATCGGCGCGTATCTGAAGGCGGGCAGTCATGCGCAGCCACCATGGCCCAAGGCGTTAGTGAACTCCGATCAGGCGTCTTTAGAAGTGCGGCGCAGCGGACCGCTGGTGGCCATCGTCAGCGGTGACGCGATTCCCGACGAGAGCCACAGGCTGCTGGAAATGGTGCACTACGAGGCCGACCTTACGGCGATCCCACAGTCGAGGGAATCGGAGATTGCGAAGACCGGCAAACTGCTGATGGGAATTGCGGCGTTGGTCATTATCGGAGCCAGCGCCGCGATCCTGCTTGGGTTCTTCCTGGGCGGCGGCAGAGCGCTCTACCGCATGGCGCGAGGCAAACCAGCCTCTACGGTGTACGACGAGGAATTCATCCGTATCGATTTGCGGGAAGATTTGAAGAGAACGACTGGTGTTTCCGGCGGGCCGAATCTGAAGGGTTAAGGGGGAGCTAACCCTGTGGAAAACATGGCGTTAATTACAAGAAACACCCCCAAAAACCGGAAAAAAACAGATACAGAAAAGCGAATATGCGGCGAATAAATGACCCGGCTCCGGCTGCGGGCTATATTTGCAAGTAATTGAATCTAAAATATTTATTTATTTTAAGATTTCTCCTTGACACTCCCTTCCCTCGCACCTAGTATGCAACGCAGAAAGTTCTGATGGTTTTGCCTCCGTTGGAACTATTCTCCCTGAGGAAGGAGCTGCCCTGTTGCCGGGTGGCTCTTTCCGTTTTTGCCTGCTATTGCGAGATTGAGAGTTGCGGCTGGCAGAATCCCGAGGATCGAGTGGCGTTTGCCGGGCCACATAACCGCTCACATTGGTAGAGGCGAGAAGGCGTGGGGCGCGCAGTTGGTCGCGGGGGCCGCATTATCGGAATGAGCGCAATCCGATGTCGACGAGCATGGCGCGGAGCACAACCATCGCGGTGACCGTCACGGCAGCCAGCAGGCAGGTCCAGAAGCCTATGCGGTCGTAGGGCACGAAGAGGTTGGTCTGCCGGAGATACAGGGTAAACCCCATCTCGCCGGGCAGCAGAGCGCGAATAGAAACCGCCAGCAGAAATCCGGCGGACCAAACGATAGCGATTCGGTACGCAAGCTGAAGAGTCTGGGTCATGATCGTCATGGTGTACCTGCCGTAGTGCAAGAATGACGGACCGGAAAGCGATTAAAACGCATGCGCCAGCCGGTTTGTAAAGAGTTCGACGTCGAGAAGGATCGATCCGGCTTCAGCGCGGCGCCTCAACTTTACCTTCCCCAGACGCAAAGATACAATCGAAAGAGAAAGCCGACGTAGCTCAGCTGGTAGAGCAGCTGATTCGTAATCAGCAGGTCGTCAGTTCAAGTCTGACCGTCGGCTCCATTTGAACTCGTTTTAGAATCCGCAATTTACCTCTAGAATAAGCCCGCACGGAAGCATGCTCGAAAAGTAGCAGAAAAGACCAGTTTGGCGCGCTGGGGAGCAGGTGGTATGGCACATTCTGCGGCACACCTGTCCGCGTTCAAACTGATCCACGTCCCAACGACTACCTCAGTAATGCACAGATTGGCCAATACCTTTGCGCTTCGAT
>JAJZNH010000766.1 GCA_021811745.1 Acidobacteriota bacterium | reverse complement strand
TTATTGGAAGAACACCGTGATCTTCCTGACCTGGGACGATTACGGAGGCTTCTATGACCACGTTCCGCCGCCGCTGGTGGATGCGTTTGGCTACGGTCCCCGCGTGCCCACGCTGGTGATTTCGCCTTTTTCCAAGCCGGGCTACATTTCGCACCGGACATACGATTTCACGTCCATGCTCAAATTCATCGAGTTGCGCTTTGGACTCGGGCACCTGACCGCGCGCGACGACCACGCCGACCCAATGTTCGATAACTTCGACTTCGAGCAAACGCCAAACCCGCCGGACATCATTGCGATACCCTCCGATTTGCCGCAGCCCTCTCACTGGGAGGACAACTGCGTCTATCAGCCGAAGGTGAACATCGAGGAATCGGTGCCGGATATCGGAACATTTATGCGCCGGTATCCGCCTCCAGCGGACGAACTACCGCCGCCGCCTACGGCTCCGGCGCCGGAGCAGCAAAAGGTTGGCGCTCCGCAAGCGCGCTGAACGCCGATTAGAACGCTCCGGGAGACCCCCGGAGCGATTCGGTCCCAGGAGTAGTATTCTGGGACCTCCGAGGAAACCACACTAAACATGACTCTAATCGTCGCGAGGAATTATGGGCTGCGTGCTAAGCTCATAATTCCTCAGGGACTTCCGCAAGCTCGCCGGGCCGATCCTCGATAAATCGAAATCGGGAGTCAACGCGGCGCTTAAGAGTTCCTCATGAATTGTCGCCATTACGTCAAGAGCTAGCCGAGTGGGCCGCTGCGGTAGCGGCACATCTGGATCGGCATAGAGCCCACCGGAAGATCCAACATTCCTGAGGTCGACGTAGACTGCTGCGTTGCCCTTTGCAAATTCCTGCTCAACAAGAATGACCGATGCGTGTGTTTTGCCTGTGCCACGCCGTCCATCAACAATTTCGTGATCGCATGAAGACAGTACGGTGAGAAGGGGACCAACATCGACAAAAGTTTTCACGAGGGTCTGACGGTCAACGGTTTCGGCGCGCCGTGAAATCCCGAAAACGCTTTATCGATTGCGCGATTGGTTCCCTCATTCGGCATGATGCCGATGATTCTACAACGGTGTAATGGGCCACCGCGCTAAGATGATCGCCCAGTCCCGCCCACAGTCATCCGATCCAGCTTGGTGGTTGGCATGCCGACCCCCACCGGCACGCTCTGGCCCTCTTTGCCGCAGGTGCCGATGCCTTCGTCGAGCTTCAGATCGTTGCCCACCATCGACACGTACTTGAGCGCCTCGGGCCCGTTGCCGATCAGTGTCGCGTCGCGCACCGGGGCGGTGATCTTGCCGTCCTCGATCAGGTAGGCTTCGGAGGCAGAAAACACAAACTTGCCATTCGTGATGTCCACTTGCCCCCCACCGAAATTCACTGCGTAGAGACCCTTCTTGACGCTGCGCAGAATGTCTTCGGGATCGTCCTCGCCGGCCAGCATGTAGGTGTTGGTCATGCGCGGCATGGG
This sequence comes from Acidobacteriota bacterium, assembly GCA_021811745.1. The sequence continues at coordinate 2,722 of JAJZNH010000766.1, read as the reverse complement.
GATGGCCTGGTAGCTTTCGCGCCGGCCGGAGCCAGTATTGGGCATGCCCATCAGGCGGGCCGAGAGCTTGTCTGACAAGTAGCCGCGCAGCACGCCGCCCTCGATCAGCACCGTCTCCTGCGTCGGCGAGCCCTCATCGTCCACATTGAGCGAGCCGCGCCGCCCGGCGATGGTCCCGTTGTCCACCACCGTCACCTTGGGGCTAGCCACCCGCTGGCCGATGCGGTCGCTGAAGGCCGACGTCTTTTTGCGGTTGAAGTCAGCTTCCAGGCCGTGCCCCACCGCCTCATGCAGCAGGATGCCGGGCCAGCCGGGACCGAGCACGACTTCCATTTCTCCGGCCGGAGCAGGCACAGCGCCCAACTGCAAAATCGCTCCGCGGGCGGCTTCCCGCGCCAGGCTTTCCGGACTCTTGGACAGGGTGAACTGCTCGAGCCCTTCTCTGCCGCCGCCGCCGGCCCCGCCCTTCGTCGTCACGTTGCCGTCCTTGGCGATAACGTAGACATTCAGCCGGCAGAGGGGCTGCGTATCGCTGGCCAGAACGCCGTCGGACCCGGCCACCAGGATGCGGCGCAGCTCTTCGGAGTAGTTGGCGCGCACCTGCACCACGCGGGCGTCGAAAGCGCGGGCGGCGCGATCGACGCGCAAGAGCAGCTCCAGGCGCGCGGCCAGATCCAGATCGTAACCGCCGAGAGGCACAGGATAAAGATTGGCCGAGGCCGTCTCGGTAAAGCCCTGCACCGGTTGTTTGGCGGGGCCCGAAGCGATGAGCGCGGCGGTGCGCGCGGCGTGGAGCAGGCGTTCGGGACTCAGATTGTCCGTGTAGGCGTACCCGGTTCGCTCGCCGCTGATCACGCGCACCCCGCAGCCGGCGCTGACGCCCTGGCTCGCCGACTTCACGATCTGCTCGTCGACGCCCAGTGCGGTCGAGCTCACCGACTCGAAGTAGAGATCGGCGTAGTCGCCGCCTGCCGATAGTGCCTCGCCAAGGCAGCGCTCCAGCAGCCGCTCGGTGATGCCGAACTTGCCGAAAAAGAAACGCTTATGGTCCGGTGCCGGGGAAAGGGCGGAATCGGTTTTCACATTTTCAGTCTACCCCGAGTGCCGGCGGGCCTGCCGGGGCGGCAGACCAGGCCGGGGCAGGTGTGCCCAAACGGGACACTCGGGGACCTGTGGGAAGCGCGATGGGTAGCGGCCCTCGGAAACAAGCTCGCAAATGGGCTTCAAGGACGGCCGCTCGACAACGGCTGCCGATAGCCGTCTCCTCGGTCATCAGCCCGATGCGCGGCGGGCGCTCCGATGCGCGCTGGGTGCGAAGATCCCGTTGCTCCCGCTCGAGATCATTGCCTGGGATCACACGCTTTCCGGCACGGCATGCCGAGTGCGGAGAGTGCATTCGAGTGCAGTACCCATTTCTCCGGAAGGAAAAGAGGCTGGCCGAATGAACGGCCAGCCTCAAGTACGTGCGGAGATTTCAAAACTCCTATCCGCTTGCGCGGGCGGCAACGGAAGGGTCCGGCAGTCGGCAGCAACCGGCCGCGGCCGGTTGCTGCCTCGCCGCTTTTACTTCGCTGTTGCGGAACGATGATGCCGTTCCGGCAGCGGCTTGCGGGTTTCCGGCTTCACCGTCGACTCATCCACCGGCGTGGTTCCCTGGATGTCCTGCTGGAAGTCCGCGCCAGCCGGCACCAGGTAATCCTGCACGCTTTGCTCGTCCCCGGTGCCAGTGGCCACGCTGATCCGCGAGGCATCGATGCCCTGCTCGGTCACCAGGTAGTCCTTGGCATTCACGGCGCGCTGGGCAGCGAAGTTCTCCACCTTCACGCGTTTGTTGCGAGCATGCCGCTTCTCTTCGCTGGCTTCGATGTCCTTCTCCTTGGAGGTCTCGTTGCCCACCACGACGGCCTTGGCGTCGGTCTGCTGTTTCAGGTCGAGAGCAACCTGATCGAGGCAGGCCTTGGCTTCGTTGTCCACGCGGGTCGGACGCCGCGTGTCGGTCGAGAAGCTCAGCGAACAGAGCGCCTGCGTATGCGGTTGCGGCGGCGGCGGCGGCGCCACGATCGTCACCGTGGTGTCGGCGCTGGCCGAGTGGCTCTTGTCGTCACTCACCGTGCCTGTGATCTGCACCGCGCCGGTGGGCGCACCCGCCGAAGAGTACTCCGCGGTCGAACCGCTGCCCGTGACGGTGCCGGCCGAGGCCTTGTAGGTGTAAGTGAGCGGACGGTTCTGCGGGCTCACCGCCTGGCAGGTGATGGTGCTGGTTCCGCCCGGTTGGATGGTGCTGGGGTTCGCCGAGCAGCTGATCGTCGGAGGCTCAAACTCCTTCACTGTAAAGCTGGCCGAGCAACTCGCGGTCTGCCACGGCTTCAGGCCTTCTTTGCCCTTCTTGCCTTCCTTCACCGTCCCCTGCACGGAGTAGCTGCCCGGGGCCAGATCGGCGGTGTTGACCGTCGCCGTCGTGCCACTGCCGGTCACGCCATTGCCGGTCCAGCTATAGATCACATTCTCCTTCGGGTTCAGGTTGCCGGCAGCGGCCGTAACCGTAATCGGCTCGCCCGGGAAAACCGAGCTCGGGCTGGCGGTGCAAGCCAGCGTCGCTGCCGGCGGCGGGGCAATGGAGCCCACATGGAACACCGCGCCCGCGCTCAGCCGCGCCGCATTGATGTTGGCGAGGCCTCCCGGAGGTCCGGGGGGATAGGGCTGCTGACCGAAAGACGCGCGC
>JAJZNH010000824.1:2658-4199 GCA_021811745.1 Acidobacteriota bacterium | reverse complement strand
GTGCTTCCGTCGCAATTCCGTATTGGCTTCCGGCAGGATAAAGCGGTACCAATCGCCATCGATACTTCCCGTGGCCCACTGGGCATAATTTTTGAAGAGTTTCCATGTGCTCACGGGGTTCCACGCGAAAAGACCAAGCCAAAATTGCCAATCTTTGAAACTGAACTTCTGCGGCAGAACAACCTCCCCGTCATAATCCTTGTGTACGGTCAATTGATGGTGTTTGCCGTGGCTGGGCCGGAACCAGATATAATCGCTCCAACTGATAAACGAATAAAGCTTCAGGAAAAATTCGTTCCAAAACTGGGTTTTGAAAGGAGTTTTATGGACCAGCTCGTGTATGGCCACCAGCCCGGTAAACTGGGCAAACGTGCCATGCAGGAACAAAGCCACCAGCAGCAGCGGTACCGACCAATACCAGTTGGCCACGGTGATGTTGGCCCAGGCCAGGCAGGCCAGCGTCGCGGTGGCCACAAACAGGCCCAGTTGGCAGATCACCTGGCGGAAGCCCTGCCAGTCGCTCTTGCGGGTCAAACCGGCGAGAACCTGCTTATCAATCTTACAACGATACCAGGTGATTCTCGCGTCGTTGCGAAATTTGGTCACAGGTTCCATCGGCAAGATTCCGTTTGAAGAATTCGGGTCGCTACGCCATTGACCATTTTATACTGGCGCTGCGCAAGTACCAACTTCCATTTTGTTGCCCGGAGGGCTTGGCACCGGCACGTTTACGCTTACCGGCGGTTGTAGCCGCACACCTGTCGTCCGCAGGCGTCCTCTCCGGGGCAACAATCGGCCACTGGGCCGCAAGGGCGGACACCCCCATGAAACCTTCTCCCAAGGGGGGCATATTGGTGGCACCGCCTCCGATACGGATCCCGGCCGATATTATGGCGCATCATTCGGAAGGTCGGAACGATTCCGACGCCTCTATCTGTATAATTATCGCGTTTAGGGTTAAAATAACGGGCGGTTGGCGCAAGGTAAAAATTACCCCCAAACTCACGACAATCAGGTCGAACCGGCGTGGCCGGCAAACAGGGTCGAGGATGGATTAATAGCAGATGATAATTCGGCTTTCACATCGTCTAAAAGCGCAACTCAATGTCGGCTCCTTATCGGCCGCGCCTTTGGATGGGAACATCTACGCCGACTGGTCTGCCCGCAGCTTTACCGCCGATCGAGCTCGGTACATTCTGCTCAGCCACACCCGCTCGCTCTATTCGGTCGTCATGTTTGGCTGTGGTATCACACATGAAGGCCTGTTCATCAGCCGTGCTCTGGACAGCATCCGCGAATTTATGTCAGAGGATGGCTTGGGCCTGATCTACATGAACTTCCTGGCACCTGCCACGGCATTGGTGGGTTTCCGCAAACCTCTGAACAAATCAGTCACTGGCTCGATGAATGAACTCGAAGCAACCGCGAAGTTCTACCTTCAAACGGGAGAATGGTCACCGTTTGCCGTGGGCTTCAAGCGCAACGAAACACTGTTCTCGGCTCTGGACCGCCCCGGCACCGGCAACTATGCCACGCCCCCC
>JAJZNH010000824.1:0-2648 GCA_021811745.1 Acidobacteriota bacterium | reverse complement strand
GGGACTAAGCCATCCTGCAGGCTCCAGCGCGTAGCCCCGCGCCGGCAGCAAGGAAGAATTCGCCGACTATCCGTTTCGGGTTCTCGCGATTTTACCGACGGCAGAGAGGAGGAATAACGCAGCGGAGCGGATGCTCTTAATTGATCCATCAATCAAGACGATGGTCTGGCTGACGACAATGCCGGAGATGCTGCGTGATCCGTTGGGGCCAATCTGGAATACGGCCGGGGGCTACGGCCTGTACCTGAAACAACTGCACATGGCCCAGGCGGGTGTGCGCACCTTGATTGACGCGAATTTGTGGCCGACGCCGCGGGCGTTAGGGTTTTTGGCCAGCTTCTTCACATAAACATCAGCGCTGCGTGCAACAGCCTGATTTTGTTCAGTCAGTTCCATGCTGGTGGGGGATTCAGCGCTGATCCCGGCTCGCGATCCCGGTACCGCTTTCGCCAGCCAAGCCTGTGCCTTGCGCACCGCGTGATTTGAATCACGTCCGCGTGTTTTGTTGTGTTAGGAACCGGGCAAAAATAACTTCGCGCTTTCCGGCTGGCCCTTTTGGCCTCCAGCTTCGTTGTTCGCTCGGGTATGCGCCTCGCTCACGCCTCGCCAGCGGCCAAAATTTCTGCGCCCTAAAACACGAATTTATTTTTGCGCGGTCCCTTACCACAGTCAAAGAATCAGGGTAGATGGCCCATTTGGCGCATTTCTGTCCCATTCCGCCTTATGTAGCTGCTGACGATGCCGTTAGCGACTCGAAGTAAATATCACTTCTCCATCTCGCGCCAGGGGTCGCCGGGAAGGTGGTCGATGAGCATGGCGCGAACCAGTCGCATCGCGTCGGCTGGCTTGTATTTCACTGCGGTGCTCAACAGCGGTGCGATGTCATCCATGAAAGCGGGATCGCTATGCTTGCCGTGGAGGTTCTGCTCGAACTGGGCGCGGGAGACGGCGTGCCCCTCGTGGTCCATGTATCGCAGAAAACATGTGATCACCTGCTCCGACTCAATGAGCTTCCGGTCCAGGCAAAGCCATAGATCGAACAGGTCGCGGCCTTTGCGCCGCTGGTACAGCGCCCGCAGTTTCGTGCCCATCAGTTCGTCGAGTTGGTACGTTTTGACCTCGGCCTTTGCCGTGAACCACGGGTTGGTCACCGCCATCGACCGCGACTGCTGCCCCAGCACCGTAAAATGCTCATGAGTGTTGATTTCAATTTTGAGCCGCAGTGGACGCACGGGCGGAATCTCGGACTCGAATCGGTAGACCAGCGAGAAGCCGCCTTCAGCCCGAGCGCGAGTCGGCTTACCGAGCCACGGGTCCAATTTGGCGCGAATCGCATCGATCAGCGGCCCGGCCGCACCTGCCTTCGTCTGCACCAGATCGATGTCTTCAGAGTATCGAACGCCAGGTGAGATGAACAGCTTGTTGAGCGCCGTGCCGCCACGCAAGGCAATCAGTTCAGATAGATCGGCGTCAGCGAACAACTCCACAGCGGCGCGTGACAGCACCAGGTCTTGCTCGACCTGCGCATCGTCCGGCCACGGCGCAACGGCCCGCCACGCTGTGATATTGGCCTGTGGGATCATGCCTCAACCTCAATCGGCGAGTTGATCAGCAGATGCCAGCGCCGATTCTCGCTGGCTCCCTCCGTTGGCTGTCCGGGCCGAAGCGGTTGTCGTCGTTGGATACGGCGCTCAATCCAGGCGTGAATTGGGTCAGACAGTTTGCGATGCCGCATCTGATCGAAGAGGTAGCCCAAACGCTGGGCGTTCGGGATGTCGTTCACCACGCCCAAGGCGGCAAGGAGCCGCTTGGCGTCCAAGGACGACGACAACTCCGAAATGACCGTCGCCACGTGGTCTAGATGTCCGGCGGCCTTGGCAAAGCGTACGAGGTCGACCACTGTTGTTTCCGGTGTTGAGACGCGCATCGAGCCTGTCGGCGTCTTTATCTCCATTGCTGCGGCATCGGCGACGTACTTGCTGGCAAAGAATTGAATCCGCGTCCGGCCCGCCGGTATCGGCCGCACGGGCCGGTTTGTCAGCACTTGGAATACTTGGGGTTGCTGGTGTGATGCCCCATGCAGGGCGGCGGCACTGAGCAGCCCAACGTAATACGGCAGTTTCATCGCCACCATCAGGTCGCGGATGAACCATGACGCGGGTGGTGCGCCAGCCGTCCGATACTCCAGCGGCACGATGGCGTACACGTACTCTTTTAGTTTGAGGATGCGGCCGCTCTTTGCCGATCGCTGCAGCGCCTTGCTCACAGCCTCGGCTGAGAGGCCGCTCCCACTGGCGGCCTCATCGCGAAGGAACGAATACCGGCCGTTGGCCTGCAGGCCATCAATCCAGGATTCGAGCGATGCGGAGGCCATGACGACTCCAAAATACGGTTTGCGTAAAGGGATATAAAACGTCCGTTTACGCAAACCAATATATCGGCCATCCGGGGATGGATCAAGAGGGGGATTGAGGGCGGATGACGGCAAGAGGGCCTGTTAACCACGCCAAAATCGTGGTTCGAGAAAATGGCACACGCTTGAAACAGGCGACCGTGGCGGTGCCGTTAACCCGGACCGCTCTCGGCGGGAGAGAGTCCGAGAGTTGGGCACCGCGAGCTGTCCGAGCCTCTCTAGCCGGTTAACACGC
>JAJZNH010000648.1 GCA_021811745.1 Acidobacteriota bacterium | reverse complement strand
GGCGGCGGAAACCATGGAGCCGGTCGGCGCCGGATCGTTGCAGCTTGCCTTCGAGCAGCTCAAGCAGCGCCTTAAAGACGAAGGCCTCTTCGACGCCGCCCGCAAGCGTCCCTTGCCGGCCTTTCCGCGCACGGCCGGCATCGTCACTTCGCCCACCGGCGCGGTCATCCGCGACTTCCTCAACATCGTTGCGCGCCGCCACTCCGGCCTCAATGTGCTGCTCTATCCCGTCTCCGTCCAGGGCGAACAGGCGCCGGCTGAAATCGAAGCCGCCCTCGCCGATCTCAATGCCAGCGGCCTCGCCGATCTTATCGTCCTCGCCCGCGGCGGCGGATCGCTCGAAGACCTGGCCGCTTTCAACAGTGAGCGCGTCGCCCGCGCCATCGCAGCCTCTCAATTGCCGGTTGTCTCTGCCATCGGCCACGAAACCGACTTCACCATTGCGGACTTCGCGGCCGACCTGCGCGCGCCCACACCGTCCGCCGCCGCCGAATTCGTCACCGAGGCTCACCACAGGATCGCCGAGCACCTGGCCGCGCAGTCTCAGCGCCTCGATCGTGCCATCCGCTTTCAGCTTTTGCAGGTCCGCCAGCTCTTCACCCGCATCGCGGCGCCCGACCGCGCCGAGTCGCGCGTCTCGTCGCTGCTCCGACGCCTTGCCCAGCGCCTCGACGACCTCAGCTTCCGCCAGGAGTCAGCCCTCACTACGGATCTTCGCCACCGGCAGCTTCGCGTCGCCGAACTTGGCGCGGCCGTGCTCCGCCATGATCCCCGGCAGAGTCTCGCGCAAACCCGCGAACGGCTGCTCGCCTGCCGCGCGCGCCTTGACCGCGCCATGGAACGCCTGCTTCACACCGCCTCATCTTCTCTCAGCGCATTTGACGCTCGCCTCCACTCGCTTTCGCCGCTCGCCGTCCTTGACCGCGGCTATGCTCTCGTCCTCGATGCCCAGGGCAGTCTCATCCGCTCCACCATGCAGCTTGCCCCCGGCAATGAACTCACCACGCGCCTCTCTGACGGCGCATTCACCAGCCGCGTCTTATCCACCGCATCCAACGCGCCCGCGCCCAGGAAGAAAGCAAGGAAGCCAAAGATATGACCACTACATCCCATCGCCAACTCTTCGGCACCGACGGCATCCGCGCCGTCGCCGGTGAATCGCCGCTCGACGCCACCACCATCTACGCGGTCGGCCTCGCCCTCGCCCACTCGCTGCGCAAAACCGAAGCCGAGCCGCGCGTACTTCTCGGCCGCGACACACGCGAATCCAGCGCCTGGATCGCCGCCACGCTCGCCGCCGGCTTGCGCGCCGCCGGAGCAAGCATCGAGAGCGCAGGCGTCATCACCACGCCCGCTGTCGCCTTCCTTGCCCGCACCCACGGCTTCCACGCCGGAGTCGTCATCTCCGCCTCGCACAATCCCTGGCAGGACAACGGCATCAAGCTCTTCGGCGCCGATGGATTCAAGCTCGCCGACGCAGTCGAGTTGGCCATCGAAGACGAGATCTTTCATCACGCCGCGCGAACTGAAGCGCCCGATCCCGCTTCCCTTCCCCCCGTCGAGGACAACCCCGCGCTCCAGGCCGATTACATCCAGTTCCTCATCGATTCCGTGCCCGGTCTCTCGCTCACAGGCCTGCGTGTTGTGGCTGACTGCGCCAATGGAGCCGCCGCCGCCATCGCGCCCGAGCTTTTCCGCCGACTGAACGCCGATGGATCCGCCGAGATCACGCTCCTCAACATCGCTCCCGATGGCCGCAACATCAACCTGAACTGCGGCGCGCTGCATCCTGACTTCGTTGCCGCGCAGGTTGCAAAACGCGGCGCCAATATCGGCCTCACCTTCGACGGCGACGCCGACCGCTGCATGCTGGCCGGCGCCCGCAGCAATGTGATCAACGGCGACGCCATCCTGCTGATGGCCGCCCGCGATCTGAAGGCCCGCAGCCTGCTCACCGGCGATCTCGTCGTCGCCACCACCATGTCAAATATGGGCCTTGAAGCCGCTCTCAAGCACAGCGGCATCCGCATGCTGCGCGCTCCGGTTGGCGACCGCTACGTCCTCGAAGAGATGCAGAAGCACAACGCCGCGCTCGGCGGCGAACAGTCCGGCCACATCCTGCTGCCTCATCTCGCCACCACCGGTGACGGCCTGCTGACTGCTCTCGTTATCCTTGATCTCATCGCTCGCACCGGCAAATCCATTGAAGAGCTGACCGCAGACCTTAAGGTTTTTCCGCAAATCATCACCAACGTCAGAGTGCGCGAGAAGAAACCGCTCGCGACGATCCCAGCGGTAGCCGCAGCGATCCGGGCCGCCGAAGAGGAACTGAAAGACTCCGGCCGCGTCGTCATCCGCTACAGCGGCACCGAACCGTTGGCCAGAGTCATGATCGAAGCCGAAAGCGAGGAAGCCATGCGGAAGCACGCTGAGGCGATTGCGGGTGCAATTCGTAAGGAACTCGGAGTCTAGCTGCCTGGCATTCCGCGTCTCGACTGCAACCAGGATCTGTGCCCCCAAAACAAGCGTAGAATTTCCCCATGAAGCGCCTCGCCGCGATCGCGATGATCGTCGCATGGATTGCACTGCCGGTCTGTGCGCAACATGGTGGATCGCACGGCGGCGGCTTCGGAGGCCATTCCGGGGCTTCTTCTCACGGCGGATTTGGCCGCGGAGGCTTCGGCAGCCTCGGCTCGGTCTCGAATGATGGCTTCGGCGCTCCCGGTCCTTCGTTCCATGGCGGATTCGCCCGATACGCGCCTCCGCAGTTCAGAGACGCCTCGCCAACAAGCATTGCCGGTTCCGAGCGCAATCTCTTCTCCGGTTCCCTCACGTTCTCCCCCGGCGCATTTCCCAACTCGGCGCAAGGCTTCCGGCACGAGGGCCTCGGCAACTCCAATCGCGGCGCCGGCTTCCAGGATCATCGGCGTCATCACCGGCCGTTCCGCCGGCCCTTCAGACGAATGTTTGGTTATGACAGTGAATACTCCGGTTACTACGCTGGGGGATGGGGTGGCTGGATCGCCCCTTATCTCTGGGCGTATCCCGGCTTCTCAGACTGTCCGGCAATGTGGAACGGTTGGGATTGCTGGAATCAAGAAGGAGATTCCGCGGCCGGCGCGAATTATGTCGCTCAAGCCCCTTACGCGGATTACAGCCCTCAGAACTCCTATCCCGATAACAGATTACCGGGATACTCCGTGCACCCCTCCAATCAAGATCAAGCACTACCGTGGCCCGGGCGGTACGCCAGGCCGCCCGCGCACTCATCCGGCCCGCCGCTTCCGTCCAGCCCCAACCCGCCTGCGCTTCCAGACCTGGATCCAAACGGCAGGGGCACGGTGATGCTTGTCTTCAAAGACGGCCGTCCGCCTGAAGAGATCCATAATTACCTCCTCACGCAGGGCACGCTCTACGTGATGGACCGGCACAGCCGCGCCATTCCCCTCGACAGCCTCGACCTGGCCGCAACCGCCCGGGCAAACGACGAGGACGGCGATTTCATCCTGCCCGTCAAATCAGATCAATAAGCGCCGCGCCGTTGCGAAGTTCTCCGCTGCTCCCCCGCGCAGGAACCTGCGTTCAGCCGCTTCACAGTATCCTGAGTGGTAGAGGACGAGGAAAGAGCGATGATGACCGGGCTGGGCAAGGCGCTGATAGGATTAGGCATTCTTCTCATCGTCATCGGCGCCGTGCTGCTGGCCGCCGGGCGCGTCGGGCTGCCGCTTGGCCGCCTGCCCGGTGACTTCACTTATAAAAGCAAGAATGTGACGGTCTTCTTTCCTCTGGGCACTTCGATCCTCATCAGCATCGTGCTCACTGCGATCCTCTACCTGATCTCGCGCCTGGGCCGCTGACAGGGGCGCTAGCCTCCGCGGCAAAGCACCGGTTCACATTGTGAACGCCTGATGCCCGCCGTGACAAAAGTCATAGCTTATCGGATGCCGGCCTCCTATCCTTCAATCCGGAAGGATCTTTCGGAGATGGCCACACAAACAGCAGCGATCAATCCCTCGCCCACCGAAAAGAAGAAATTCATCCGCCGCATTGCTCCTGACCGCTCGCAGCGCATCCGCTTCCTGGTCCAGACCGTCTTCGTCGTTCTCAATGCGTGGCTGGGGTTGCAGTTCTATCTCTGGGTGCGCTACTACGAGCGCGGCGGCACGGGCCTTCATGTTGCGCGCCCCGCAGGCGTGGAAGG
>JAJZNH010000536.1 GCA_021811745.1 Acidobacteriota bacterium | reverse complement strand
CGCGTTCACACCCGGGTGCAGCGCCATGAAGAGTTTATCTCCACTGCGCATCTTGCCGATAAGAGGCGGAGTCCTGCGGTCCTACCGGCGCCGGATGTGGATGTGCGCGCTGGTCGCGGTTCTTTGCCTCATCCAGTCTCCGGCCAGGGCTCAGATAGACGAGATCAACAAAGTGAATGTGCAGCCCCCGCAGCCTTCTACATCCTCAACGAAGGAGCCCAAGGGAGCCGAGGCGCCTCCCGAAACGGGACCCGGTGCACTGAAGATTCGTCCCGGTTCGTTCATTCGGATGAACGTGGATCTGGTGCTGGTGCCGGTGACGGTGACCGATCCCATGAACAGGCTCGTGACCGGGCTGGAACAGAACGACTTTACGGTATTCGAAAACAATAAGTTACAGGATATCCGAAGCTTCTCATGCGACGATGCGCCGGTGTCTATCGGGATCATTTTCGACCTTTCGGGTTCCATGACCTCAAAGCTGATGCGGGCCAAGAGCGCCATTCTGCAGTTCATCAAGACGGCCAACCCGCAGGACGAGTTTTTTGTCCTCGGCTTCAATGACCGGCCAGAGTTAATCAACGACTTCACCAGCTCGGTTGACGATATTCAGGCGCGGTTGCTGTCCGTACGCGCCGCCCATCGAACCGCGCTGGTGGACGCTATTTACTACGGTATGATCAAGATGCCGGACGCCCATCACCAGCGCAAGGCGCTGCTGGTTGTCTCGGATGGCGGCGATAACCGCTCCCGGTATACGGAGGGAGAGGTAGGCGCGGCAGTTCGTGAGGCCGAGGTCGAGATCTTTTCCATCGGGATCTTCGACCCCTATGCGCCCACGCCGGAGGAACGGGCAGGACCGGTGTTGCTGGCCGACATCAGCGATTCGAGCGGGGGACGGATGTTTCGCGTGGACAACGTGGACGAGATGAGCGACATCGCCGAGAAGATTTCCATGGAGTTACGTAATCAATATGTGCTCGGCTATCGGCCTTCGGATCTGACGCGGGACGGTAAGTGGCGTAAAGTGAAGGTAAAGGTAGACCCTCCACCAGGGCTGCCGCCGCTGACAGTCTATGCTCGTACCGGTTACTATGCGCCTTTGCAATAAAGTGATCTTTGCAGTCCTTCTTGCCGGAGCGGCACTTGCGCTGCCGGCACAGCAAACGACCACGCGCGCTGCCGCCGCGCAGTCGCCGCCACAGCCTGCTCCTTCTTTGACTGTTGACACCGATCCGGTACGCTCTCCGGACACGGCAGTACCACCCTCCGTGGCGGGCGCTCCCCTGCACAAACACGGCAGCGGCTACGTTCTGCGCACCAACGTAGACGAGGTGGTACTGAACGCCACCGTTCTGGATGGGACTCGCCTGGTCCAGAATCTGAAGGAGAGCAATTTCAAGATCTACGAGGATGGCGTCCGGCAGAAGATCATCAGTTTTCAGCACACCGACCTTCCCGTCTCCATGGGGCTGGTGATTGACAACTCCGGCTCCATGTATCAAAAGCGTCCCGCGGTGAACAAGAGCGCGCTCGATCTGGTTGAGGCCTCGAATCCGCAGGATGAGGCTTTTGTCGTCAACTTTTCCGATGAAGCGTTCATCGATCAGGACTTCACCTCCAATATCAACAAGCTGCGCGAGGGCCTGTCGCATATCGACTCTCGCGGCGGGACTGCGCTCTACGATGCCGTGGTGGCTTCGGCGGACAAGCTCGCGGCTGATGCCAAGCGGCCCAAGCAGGTTCTTGTTTTGATCACCGACGGCGAAGACAACGCCTCGACGCTGACGTTGGAGCAAACCATCCGCCGCGTTCAGCAACTCTCCGGGCCGGTCATCTATTCGATTGGGCTTCTCTTCGGCGACGAGATGAGCCGGGGCGAGGTGCGCCACGCGCGGCGGGCGCTGGAGTTGCTCTCGAGTGAAACGGGCGGCATTGCCTTCTTCCCCAAATCGCTGTCTCAAGTGGATGAGATTGCGGCGGAAGTGGCGCGGGATATCCGCAGCCAGTACACCATCGGGTATCGCTCTACCAAGCCGGCTTCTGTGCCCGGTTTCCGCCGGATTGTGGTCACTGCTGAAGCCAAGGGCATGGGCAAGCTCACTGTGCGCACCCGCACCGGCTACTTCCCGAATGTGCGCATGGCGAAGACTCCCGCTGAGCCGGGCGGACAGTAGCGCATAGCCATCGACGAAGATGGGTTGCGGCCGCGCAGTCCGTTCAACCGCGATGGGGGCAGCTTTTCGTGTTCAGGCAATCTTCGGCAATGCGCAGCCGTTCCACCGGGCAGCCTCCCACCAGATGCTCAGCGACGATGGCATCGGCATCCTCAGCGGTGACGTTGCCGTACCACACACCTTCGGGATACACCACAACCATTGGGCCATGCTCGCATTGATCGAGGCATCCGGATTTGTTGATGCGAATGCTGGTTCCGAGGCCCGCTTCCTTTGCCAATTGCTGCAGGCGGGCGTGGAGATCGCTCTTTCCGTCAACGGTGCAGGAGGGCCGGGGCGCGCCGTCCGGACGGGAGTTGTGGCAAACAAAGACATGGCGCTCGAATGCGGGCAAAGTACAAATCTCCTGCGTGCAGATCGCTCCGTAATGCGGATTACTTCCAGAATAAATCCTTGGGCAGGTCTGGCGATGTTTGCAAAATAGACCGCTCCGCCCCGGCCGGATCTGCGAAAATGATGACTTGGCTATGAGAACTGACGATCTCCATTCCCTTAAGGATGACATGGTGGCCTTTATCGAAGGTCACGGTCTACATCGCGTCCCCGGATATGTGAATGAAGATATTCCTTCGATTCTCTGGGAGGGAAAAGACAATCCCGACGCATGGAAAGACTTTGTGGAGCTGGCTAAGCACGCAGGCGCTCCGTTTGTGATCTTCAGCGAAATGACGCTGGACCGCGTGGAACTCGACGCGCTTATCGAGGAAGCCGGCGAGATGAACTTCCCCGATGAAGAGGCCTCGGAGCTGGTAGAAGCCAGGTGGCTGCGCAAGTACGCCGGCATGGTGGGCTACATTCAGCTCGCGTTTGTCTATCAGGGACTGGTTTTTCTGCACGAGACCACGACCGAGTGGTACGAGCGCTATCAGGCACTGCTCGAAGATATCGAGAGCTTCCACGACATCGTGATTGACGACGCCAACGAGCACGACGACGAGGAAGAGTAAGCGGGTGAACGGGGCTGAGGTGGCCGCGATCGTAAATCCGGCAAAGGCGGCCTCGGTTGCGTCCTGCGTCTTGCCGCGCCAGCGTTGGGTTCTGGCCGGGCACCATCCCGAAGCCGCCGAGGCGCTGGCAAAGGCGGCGCGCTTGCCTCTTGTGTTAGCGGAATTGCTGGCTGCCCGCGGCGTCACCGGGGCCGGCGAGGCCTTTGCTTTCCTGAACCCCGATGCGGATCACCTCCACGATCCAATGCAGATGCTGGGAATGAAAGCTGCCGTGGAACGGCTTGAGCGGGCCATCGCCGCCCGTGAGCCGATTCTTCTCTACGGCGACTACGACGTGGACGGGACAACGGCCGTGGTCCTGCTCAAGACGGCGATTGAGATGCTTGGCGGCGTGGCGCGCTTTCATGTGCCGCACCGGCTCCTGGAGGGCTACGGTCTGCAGTCGAGCGTGCTGGAGGCGGCCTGCGCCGACGGCGTTCGGCTGGTCATTACGGTGGATACGGGCATGAGGGCCTTTGCCGAAGCGGAGACGGCGCGGCGGCTCGGGCTGGACCTGATCATTACCGATCACCACCTGCCCGATGCCAAGGACGCATTGCCGGCGGCGCTGGCCATTCTCAATCCCAATCAGCCGGGATGCGCCTATCCGGAGAAATCGCTTTGCGGCGCGGCCATTGCGCTCAAGCTGGCCCAGGCGCTGCTGGAGCGGCGCGACCAGGCGCGCACGCGAGCGAAAACTCTGCCGAGCTTTTTGAAGATAGCGGCCATCGCCACCATTGCCGATGCCGTCCCGCTGCGCGGCGAAAACCGCGCCATTGCGGCGCTGGGTCTGCGCGAGCTGCGCAGGCCGGTTGGCGCCGGACTGCGAGCCTTGTTTACCGCTGCGAATCTCGACCCCTCCGCGCGGCAGCTTACCGGCTTCGATGTCGCCTTCCGTCTGGCTCCGCGCATCAACGCTGCCGGGCGCATGGATGTGGCTTCCGACGTAATCGAGCTGCTCCTTACCCGCGATGCCGCC
>JAJZNH010000571.1 GCA_021811745.1 Acidobacteriota bacterium | reverse complement strand
GCAAAGGTGGAGCGCTCCGGATTGTGAATGCGTGCTTCTATTCAGCATACCGGTAGCTCCTGGGGGCAAAGTGTTTGCGGGCCATGCCGGCACGGGCCATGACGACGTAGGCGGCGATCAGGATGAACGAGCAGACGATCCAGCGCAGCACGCCTTCGCCCATGAAGCGCCACAGCGCGGTGACGCCCAGGTTCAGCAGCGAGAAGGGCAGCACGAACTTCCAGGCGAAATTCATCAACTGGTCCTGGCGCAGGCGGGGCAGCGTGCCGCGCATCCAGATGAAGACGAAGATGAAGCACATCACCTTGGCAAAGAACCAGAACCACGAGGGCACGACGGTGAGGAACGAAAACGGCGCGCCCCATCCGCCCAGAAAGAGCGTGGTGGCGATGCCGGAGATGGAGAACATCCCCAGATATTCGGCGATGAAGAAGATGGCGAATTTGAAGCCTGAGTACTCGGTGAAGTAGCCGGCGATGATTTCCGATTCGCCTTCGGGCAGATCGAAGGGCGAGCGGTTGGTCTCGGCGGTGGCGGCTACGCCGAAGATCAGGAAGGCCGCGAAGCCCCACGGCGTGAAGATGTACCAGTGCGGCAAGATGCCGGTATATCCGGCCTGCGCTTCCACGATCCGGGGCAGCGAGAGCGAGCCGGCAATCATCACCACGACCACCGCCGACAGCAGCAGCGGCAGCTCGTAGCTGATCATCTGCGCCACGGCGCGCATGGCGCCCAGCAGCGAATATTTGTTGCGGCTCGACCAGCCGGCCATGAACACGCTCACCTCAGACGATGCGCCCATGGCGAAGAAGAACAGCAGGCCCGCGTCCATGCTCACCAGCTCCATGTTGCGGCCCACGGGCAGCACGGCGAAGCCCATGAACACGGCGGTGAGCAGAATGATGGGCGCCAGGAAATGGACTGCCGCATCGGCATGAAAGGGAACCACGTCTTCCTTGGTCAGCGCCTTAATGCCATCGGCAACGGGCTGAAACAACCCGAAGGGGCCCACCCGGTTCGGACCGTAACGGTTCTGCATGCGGCCCAGACCCTTGCGCTCCA
Source organism: Acidobacteriota bacterium (assembly GCA_021811745.1). Next base: position 3,141 of record JAJZNH010000571.1, on the reverse strand, counting down.
GGAGCACGGTGAGCGCAAAACAAGCGGGGAAGACCGAGATGATTCCGAGAACCCCGAGCACGTCGGCAACCACAGGGCGAAATTCCGATGGAAAGAAGTGCGCGACCCAATGGGTCAAGATGACGAAAACCTGATCGACAGTCGCAGGAAGATTCGTGCCGGGCATGGACTAGGCTCCTCCCCCGGCGGGCGGCATGTTCTTCGGAGCCGCCGGCGTCTCCTTCGCAGGTGCTTCGCCTTCGGGTTTCCCTGCCGCAGCCTTCGCGGCCGCGGCCTTGGCAGCGGCGGCTTCGGCTGCAGCTTTGGCCTTGGCGGCTGCGGCGGCGCGCTCTTCAGCCAGGCGCGTATCCACCTCGTTTGCCTCGGTGGGATGAATCTGGTGGTAGTACTCGTTCGACTTGGCCAGTTCCTGCCGATCGAGCAAAAGACCGGCGAAGCGATCGTCGGTGGAAAGCTCGAACTGCTTGTCCATCTTGATGGCGTCGAAGGGGCAGACCTCGACGCAGATCTGGCAGCTCATGCAGACCGAGATGTCAATGTCGAAGCGGGTGGGATAGTTTTGCGGCTTGCCGACGGCGTCGGGTTTTTTGTCGGTGGATTTTTCAATGTAGATGCACTTGGGCGGACATTCTTTCTCGCAGATCTGGCAGGCCACGCAACGCAGCCCCGCCAGCCAGTCCTGTCCGTCGTATACGAGGAACGGAAAGACGCGCGTCGCCTCCGCCAGCGGCTCGCGCTCTTCGGGATATTCCACTGTAATCAGGCGTTCCCTGGAGATGTAGCTGCCGGCGAAGTTTTTCGCCGTCTCCAACATGCCCTTGATGATTCCTTCGCCCAGCAAGGCAATCCTCCAGCTTCCAGCCGCTAGCTTCTAGCTTCTAGCTCAGTCACAGTGGAGAGCGAGTGGCCAGGAGCCAGAAGCTGGAAGCTATCGATCTACTTCTCCCAGCACAATATCCACGCTGCCCAGGATCAGCACCACGTCGGCGACGTTTTGACCCAGGCACATGTCTTCCAAAATCGTAAGGTTGATCAGACTCGGCGGCCGCACCCGGTAGCGATACGGATTGGGCGTGCCGTCACTGATCACGTAAAAACCAAGTTCGCCTTTGGGCGCCTCGATGCGGCCGTAGGCCTCGCCCGGCTTCGGCCGGAAACCGCGAAGCTTGGACTTCGGGTCCATAATCGGGCCTTCGGGAATGTCCTTCAGCGCCTGCTCGAGGATTTTGACCGACTGGCGTAGCTCCAGCAGGCGGATCATGAAACGGTCGTAGACGTCCCCATGCTCGCCCAGCGGGACCTTAAAATCGAAGCGGCCGTAAATGCCGTAATGGTCGACCTTGCGAATGTCGTAGTTGACGCCCGAGGCCCGCAGCATGGGCCCGGTGACGCCGGCGTTCACGGCCAGTTCCGGCTTCAGAATGCCGACGCCCTGGGTGCGCGCCATCAGAATTTCATTGGTTGTGAGCAGCGCCTCGAATTCCTCCGCGAACGCGGGAATGCCAGCCACCACCTTGCGCGCCCGATCGAGCCAGTCGCGTGTCGCGTCGACCCGGCAGCCGCCGAAGCGCATGTAGTTGCACATCATCCGCGATCCGGTGAGCGATTCGAAGAGATCGAGGATCTTTTCGCGTTCGCGGAAGGCGTACATCAGCGGGGTCCCGCTGGCGCCCATGTCCTGGATCAGAAAGCCCACAGCCGACGCATGGTTCTGGATGCGCGTCAGCTCGGCCAGAATCACGCGCAGATACTGCGCCCGTTCCGGCGCCTCGATTCCAGCGAGCTTTTCGACGGCCAGCGCGTAGCCCCAGTTGTTCGACAGCGACGAGAAGTAGTCGAGGCGATCGGTGTAGGGCATGATGGCGAGATAACTCATGGTCTCGCCGAGCTGCTCGTGATTGCGGTGCAGGTAGCCGAAGACCGGCTTCAGCTTGATGATTCGCTCGCCGTCGAGCGTGACGTCCATGCGAAAGACGCCGTGAGTCGAAGGATGGTGCGGGCCCATGGAGACTTCGAGCAGTTCGCCATCGCCGCCGGACGCGATCTGCTGCTGCCGGTTCCAGCCTTCCTGCCGGGCAAGAATGGGAGTAATCACTCGGCGCCCTCCCGATTTGCGGCGGCAACCTTGGCCTGGTGCTCCTGGGCGCGCTTCAGCACCGCGTCATGCGCCGTGGGTTCGTACTCGAAGTCATCCGGCTCCACATAGTCCTTGCGCATGGGGTGGTCTTTGAATTTTTCCCACATCAGAATGCGGCGCAGGTCGGGATGCCCGGTGAAGACGATTCCGTACAGGTCGAAGATCTCGCGCTCCTGAAACTCAGCCGACCGCCACAGCGGCGTGAACGAAGGCAGCTCCACCTGGTCGGTGCGATTGGCGGTGCGCATGCGCAGGATCACGGGGCCGTGCTTGTGCGCCATCGAGTAGAGGTGATAGACCACTTCGAGATAGCCCGTCTCCACGTGTTTGCGGGTCTCTTCGACGGTCTCCTCTACCTGCTGCTCGACTCCGTCCACCGTCTTGGCGATGATCTTCTTCACCTTGATTTTTTCTACGGTTTCCTTGTCCAGCCAGTCCACCCCGGTGACGTTGGAGAGGAAATCGAAGGCCAACTCGGGATCGTCGCGCAAAAACGCGGCCACTGCCAGCGCCGTCTCGCGCTTGAGCAGCAGCGAGTGCTGGGCAGAAGGACCGGGATTGTTCACAATCTGCACGCCCGCTCCGGGCACCGCCGCCTCAATCGCCGCTTGAATTTCCTCAATGGTCTTCATCAGCGGATCACCAGGGGGACGGGCCAGACCCCAGTATTGGAAGGCGGTTCCAGATCGTGCTCACCATGCTCGGGAATGGGGAACTCGCCCTGCGCTTCAGCATCGAGATGGCGCGGCCGGTCAGCCCCTGTCAGCGGCTGCGCATCGATTTTCTTCTGCAGCGCGATGAAGGCATCGAGCAGCGCCTCGGGACGCGGCGGGCACCCTGGAATGTGCACGTCCACGGGAATGTAGCGGTCGATCCCCTTGAGCACGTTGTAGCCTTGCTTGAACGGCCCACCCGAGATGGCGCAGGCGCCCATCGCGATCACATAGCGCGGCTCGCCCATCTGGTTATAGAGGCGCACCACCTGCGGCGCCATCTTCTTGGTC
>JAJZNH010000515.1 GCA_021811745.1 Acidobacteriota bacterium | reverse complement strand
TTACTTAACAGCGCGTTCAGCTTAACGACTAGCTTGATGTGAGGGATCGAAGCGATGAATCTGTATCCGCGGGCGCCGCGGCGAGTTTCGATCATCCTGGGCCTCTCTGCGCTGGTTGCGCTCTCGCCGCAATGCGCGCGGCACAGCCCCAATGGGAATGTCGGAGACGTCCCCAAATATCCCTGGCTGAATCGCGCGCTTTCTCCGGACGTACGGGCCGGCCTGGTCCTGGAGCAGATGACTCTGAACGAAAAGATCTTCTTGCTGCACGGAACAGCCTGGCACGCGTTGGATTTCAGCACGATGAATCTGGGGTTACTGCAGTCCAATGGAGGCGTGGGGTATGTGGTGGGCATCCCACGCCTGCGCATCCCCGGAATCCAGATGACGAATGCCTCGTACGGCGTAACGCGCAGCCGAAGGAACCACCGATATTCCACGGCGCTGCCGGATGATCTGGCGCTGGCAGCCACCTGGGATGCGGACGCTGCCTATGAATACGGCGCATTGCTCGGGCGAGAATTGCGCGCCCAAGGCTACAACATGTCTCTCGGCGGAGGCGTCAATCTGGCGCGAGAGCCGCGCGACGGCCGCACCTTTGAATTCCTCGGAGAAGACCCCATTCTCGCGGGCACCATAGCCGGCCAGGAAGTGGCAGGGACGCAGGCCCAGCATGTCATCGGAGACATAAAGCACTTTGCAATGAACGACCGCGAAACCGACCGGCACAAGCTCAATATCAATATCGATAAGCGCGCCATGCGCGAGACTGATCTGCTGGCATTCGAAATTGGGCTGCGCATTTCGCATGCCGGGGCCGTGATGTGCGCCTATAACGGCGTGAATGGCGAGCCTTCCTGCCAGAACAAGTATCTACTTACCGATGTACTCAGAAAAGACTGGAAATTCCCGGGCTTTGTCCTTTCGGATTGGGGTGCTACGCACAGTACGGTCAAGGCCTTCGCGGCCGGCCTGGACCAGGAAGAGCCATCGTCTGTCTTTTATGGAGAAGCGATGAAGCGGGCCGTGCTCGCCGGTAAGGTCTCCATGGCCGAACTGGACGAACACGTTCATCGCATCCTGCGATCGGAGTTTGCCAGCGGCATCGTCGACGATCCTCCACGCGAGGGCCCCATTGATGTCGACCGCGATCTCAATGTCGCCCAGCACCTGGCGGAGGAGAGCATGGTTCTGCTCCGGAACGAGAATGCGCAGCTTCCACTCGACGCCGCCAAACTCCGCACCATCGCTGTGATTGGCGCGCATGCCGATGTTGCCATGATCTCCGGGGGCGGCTCAGGACATGTCGACGCGCCGGCTGGGAGCGCCCCGCATTTCGACTGGCGTGGACTGCGTCGGAGTGCAGCATGGTTTCCAACCTCGCCGCTGAAAGCTTTGTGCGCAAGAGTGCCGCATGCAAGGATTGAATACGATTCCGGCGCAAATCCCGCCGCGGCTGCCGCTCTGGCTCGGGCTGCAGATGTTGCTATCGTTTTTGCCTACCAATGGGAGAGCGAGGGCATGGATCTGGCTACGCTCTCTCTTCCCGGCAACCAGAATGCCCTGGTCGAACAAGTTGCGCACGCGAATCCGCATACGATTGTGGTTCTGGAAACGGGCAGTCCCGCTCTGATGCCATGGGCTAACAACGTCAGCGCCATTTTGGAGGCGTGGTATGCGGGCAGCCGTGGAGCGGACGCGGTTGCCAACGTGCTGTTCGGATACGTGAACCCGAGCGCCAAATTGCCGATCACATTTCCTCTGCGCGATGCCGATATGCCCCAACCGACTGTAGTAGAGCCGCCTGCGGCCCAGCGGGAAAACAGCGCATTTGCGAATCTGGCCGCACTGTTTGGCCCGCCCAGCAAGCAACCGCCCCCTGTGCAGCTTTACTACAACGATGGATTGCTCGTTGGCTACAAATGGTATGCGGCGAAGCAGAAATCCGTGCTGTTTCCATTTGGTTTTGGGCTCTCCTACACACAATTCCGCTACTCCGGCCTGCGCGTGAAGGATGATGGAGGAGTCAGCGTCAACTTCACAATTCAACATACAGGCAACCGCGCTGGAGCGGAGGTTGCCGAAGTCTACGCATCACTACCCCCGAGCGCGGGAGAACCTCCCATGCGGCTGATAGGATGGCAAAGAACGCAGTTGAATCCGGGCGAAAGCAAGCGGGTCTCCCTGAATATTCAGCCGCAGTATCTCTCGGTTCTTGATGTTGGCCAGGACGAGTGGCGCCTGGTCCCGGGCGAATACACGATCTTCGTGGGTGGATCGTCAGAGAACCTGCCACTGCGGCAGCAAGTGCGCCTGGGGCAATAGAAAGAGCCGCCGTATGAGAAGGCGAGACCGGCCGCTAATCAAACGTTGATTCCCGCCGCTTGCAGGTGCAGTCGATGCACTTGTGCGTTGCGCAGGTGCCGCACACCTCAATTAGCTTCTTCGCCACAGCCTTTCTGGCGCGATGCACGCGCACGTAAGCATTGTTGGCGGTTGTACCCTCTGCCTCGGCAAACGACTCCATCGATTCGCCGCCCAGGTCCACCCGCTCAATGGCCGCGCGATAGCCGGGCTTCAGCTCGCGTACGGCCTCGCGCATGCACGCGCAGGTCGCAGCCTCCAGTTCGAGTTCGTAGCCCTCTTTCCATTCAGCCGCGATCTGCGCAGCGGCTTTGGAACGGACCGCGGTCTGCCGGAAGTGATCCACCACAGCGTTTCGCAGAATTCGATAGAACCACGCAACGGAACTCTCCGACTCGCGCAACTCCGCCTCATGCTCCAGCACCTTGATGTAGGCTGCCTGCAGAATGTCCTCTGCGGTTGCCGCATCGCCCACACGCGCGCGCAGAAACTGGAGGAACCTGCCGTGCATCTCCGCAAGGCTGGTCGTCGTGGCTCCGTGCGTGTAGGTCTCTGTCCGCATCGTTGCAGTTTGTCGAGCATGCCCTGCGGCGTAGCCCATCGCCACACCGCAGGTTATGCAGTTCACTTCCTCTTGGTGGCGCAGGTGCAGTCTGAGCAAGAGCAGATGGGGCACGTGCAAGCCCCGTCTCCGCATTTACACTCGCCCGCCACGCAGGTGCACCCCTGTTCATTGCATTTGATGTTCTTCGGATCCATATTGTTTCTCCTTCTGAAGAGAGAGATTGAGCAGCTCTTCACCAGTGCTGACGATCCACGCGCCCCAATCTTACAGTTCACAGGATCCGGGAAACGGAGTGCGCCCGGAGTATGGATGCTCTTGCTGAGTCAAGGCGGCTGGAATTCTCATACCGGCAGTCGCGAAAGTTCATCCCCGCTACCGTTCGGTACATTAGAAACAGACATGCTTCTCTCAGCAATATTCTCCCGAGTCGCCCACCGTTTCCGATTTCTCCTCTGGGCATGCATTACCACCACCGTCTTTGCCCAGCAGGTTGATACTTACCGCATCGTCCACGCCTACCCCCACGACTCCAATGCCTTCACGCAGGGCCTGATCTACCTTAACGGCCAACTGTATGAGAGCACTGGCCTGCGCGGCCGCTCCTCGCTCCGCGAGGAAGACCTCGAAACGGGCCGAATCATCAAATATCAGGATCTTTCCAACCGCTACTTTGGCGAGGGACTCACCAACTGGGGTAACGAGCTGATCCAGCTCACGTGGACGTCGCACACGGCCCTGGTCTACGACCTCAATACCTTCCGCTTTCTGCACGCCTTCCCGTACCCATGGGAGGGTTGGGGCCTGACCCAGAACGGCAAAGACCTTATCCTCAGCGACGGCTCCGCTACGCTGCATTTCCTCGATCCCAACTCATTCAGACAGGTGCGCAGCATCAAAGTCACCGACCATGGCGCCCCCGTAGACCAGCTCAACGAGCTCGAATATATCCATGGCCAAATCTATGCCAACGTCTGGCAGACCAACCGGATCGCCATCATTTCGCCAGCCACGGGAGACGTGCTCAAATGGATCGATCTCACCGGCCTTTTGCCTCTCGGCTCGGTCACCGACCCGGGCGCGGTGCTAAACGGCATTGCCTACGACCCCGTTCATGACCACCTGTTTGTCACCGGCAAGCTCTGGCCGAAAATCTTCGAGATCAAGCTGATCCCTGAAGGCGCCTCGACCCGCCCGCGCGCCTCGCACACATCGACACAGCACGGCCCGGCTGGAATGCCAGAATGACTCCGTTGTGAAAGGCACCAATATATCCAT
>JAJZNH010000775.1 GCA_021811745.1 Acidobacteriota bacterium | reverse complement strand
CGGACTTGCCTCCGTTCCTTCTCCTACCGCCGAACCGCTCAATCGTCAGAGATATACCAAGGCCAGTGCTGTATCCCGGAGGCCGTAACCTTGAAATCGACGCCAGGGAACCCCATACAACCCTTGAGAGTATGGCGCCCTAGATGCCCCTGTTGAACTGCGTGGCAGGAGAATAGGCCGTCCATATTCACTCTGAACCCCCACGCGGGATACAGACGATCTGCGATGAACGGCATTCGCCTCAGCGGTTGAGTTCGCCGATCTCGACCCCACGCAAGCGCTCCGGATCGCCGATCACTTCCATGGCCGTAATGAGGCCGTTGGCATACGTAAATCGAAGCACACGGAACAACCGGCCGCGCGGCGCAACGATGAGGCCAACCGAGCCATCCACCATGGCCAGCCGTGCAAGGCGAGCGCCATGCGCCGCCTGGACGGCTTGCCTTGCCCACGACTCCGCATCGTGAACGTCTTTGGGAACTCCGCGCGGAGCAGCCACCGCATCGGCCTGGACGGCAAATGCCGGGTCGAGAACTTCCATCAGCTTCAGCGGATCGCCCAGCCGCAGCGCCGCGAGAAACCTCTGTGCCAAGCTATGCTGTTGCGCCAGATCGCGCTCCGGCAGCGCGGTAGCTCCGCGAATGCGCCGGCGTGCGCGGCTGGCGAGTTGCCGGGCAGCTTCCGGCGTGCGACCGGTAATGCGCGCAATCTCATCGAAGGGTATATCGAAAAGATCGTGGAGCACAAAGGCAATTCGTTCGGCGGGATTGAGGCGGTCAAGCACCACCAGAGTCGCATAACCCACGGAGTCGGCAAGCATGGCCTCGGCCTCCGGATCGGCAGCATTTGCAGGCTTGACGGTCGGCGCGGGATCTCCGGTTTCCAGCGCATCTTCCCGCCGCGATTTTCGCGATCGCAGCATGTCCAGGCAGATGCGCGCCACGACGGTCGTCAGCCAGCCACGCAGATTTTCCACCTGGTCAGTTTGCGAACGGCTGAAACGCAACCAGCACTCCTGCACTGCGTCGTCTGCCTCGCTGAGCGAGCCCAGTATGCGGTAGGCGACGCCGCGCAGGCGCCCCCGGTTCTCCTCGAATTGTCCTGCCAGCCAGTCCGTGTCACTCATCAGTCACATTCTCACGCATTGATCCGTCGGAGTAATGACGCACGAGAGTCACCTGATGTGACAAAAAGGGGAGGCATGCCGCCATGAGTGCTTTGCTGGTGATCGTTCTTATCGCAAGTGCCACAATTGCCGGCGTATGGGCCGCGCAGCATGAGGATGCCGCTGCTCCGCTGTAAGGGCCGGTCGAGCAGCAGACGCAGCGTTCGTGTGCAAGATCAATCTGTGTTTCTGCAGGTCACATCTTCTGCTTTCGGTTCGTCATCGGTGTGTGCACGAAACTTCCCCTTCAGGAGATATTCCAATGCAATCACGTATCAAGAATCCGGCTATGCAACTTCCTGACGCCATGCAGGCGGCGCTGGCATTGAGTTCGGCGGTCGAAAAGAGCGGACTCTCCGCAACCATTCTCGGTCTGGTCCACCTGCGCGCGAGCCAGGTAAACGGCTGCAGCGTGTGCGTCGATATGGGCTGGCGTAAGCTCAAGGGAGCTGGCAAAACCGACCAGCGGCTCTTCGCCGTGTCCGCTTGGCGCGACACTTCCTACTTTACCGGCGAGGAGCGTGCTGCTCTGGCTTTGGCCGAAGCAGCAACGCGAATTGCGGACCGGCCTGATCCGGTGCCGGATGAGGTGTGGGGTGAGGCTGCCGGCTACTTCAATGAGCGCGAACTGGCCGCCCTGGCGCTCTCGATTGCGCTAACCAACCTATGGAACAGGCTCAACATCATGACTCGCCAGGTGGCCGGCGAATGGCTGAAATCAGCCCCGGCGAAAGAGTGGGTGGAAACCGTGGAGAAATGAAGCGAAGCAACCGCGCGGGCGTCGTTCCCGAGATCGCGCCTGGCATGCATTCTCGGATCGTACGGCCCGGACGCAGCGCGAGGATTCGTCGTACAGCAGTTTGTGCGGAACGCCCGTTAAGAGCGTTCCGCAGGAGGGCCGCTAAAAGACGAATTTAGCGGAGAGTTGGATAAAGCGCGCGTCGGGCGTGAAGTTCTGGAAGAACTGCGGACCGGTAATTTGCCCGCCTGGCGTCGCATTGTTCGACGTGCTTGGGTTCGCAAGGGACGGAGTATTGAGCAAGTTGAAGATATCCGCACGGAACTGGAGGTAGTCTTCCCGGTAAACCGTTATGTTCTTGAACAGCGACGTGTTGATCCGTTCAAAGCCCGGTCCGTGGACCGTATTGAAACGTCCGCCCAGATACGGCAGCGCGTCGAGCCCGATAATTCTGTTGGTGCTGACCGGGCTGCCCTTGATCGACGCATCAGGAAATGCCAAAGGAGGATTGGCAAAGGCGCATGGGTTGTACCAGTGCAGCTTGTTGCGCGTGCTGGTGGCGCAACTGACAGACGGGTTGCTCGGATCCGGCGAGCCTCTCACGCCAAATGGATCGCGCACACGGATTGCATTAGCTGAACCTCCATTCGGTCCCGCCGTTCCAAGATTCGTGCCCACGCTGAAAGGAAAGCCCGTCTGCGCCGTGAATTGAAGGTCATCCGTCCACCCGCCGACGATCGCATTGAGCACGCCGCCGTGCGAAAGGAACCGCTTGCCTTGGCCAAAGGGAAGCTCATAGTAGCCGTTGAAGGTCACGCGGTTGCGGACGTCCGCCTGCGAGTCGGTGTAATCGTTGAGCATACCGATCAGATTGATGCCACGATAGCCGATGCCACCCAGCGGCTGGCTGGCATCGTCCATGGAATGCGCCCAGGTGTAGGACCCGACAAATGTCAGCCCGTTGGCGAAGCGCTTCTGGATCGTAGCCTGCAATGCGTTGTAGGTGGAAGTGCCTTCGTACAGGTTCATCCCCGCGCCGCCAAATGCGGAGTAGGGCTGTACGGTCTGCGTACTCACTCTCGGATCAATCAGCGCCGCAGGTGAATTGAGGTTCACATTCACCTCCAGGTGCCGCGTCTCGTTGCCGACGTAGGAGAGGGTTGCCACGAGGTTGTTGGTGAGCGAGCGCTCGAGAGCAAGATTATACGATTGGGTATAGGTGGTCTTGATGTCGGGCTGCGAACCAGCGAACCCGGGCTTTTGAATATCGTTCAACAGGCCTTCTGACAGGATCGTGCTGAAACCATCTTCCAGCGTGATGCCGTTCGTGGCGCAGTTGCCCGGTGTGCAGGTGTTCCCGCGCGGAAAGTTGGCCGTGAACTGGAAGGGATAGTTTTGCATGGTTTCCGGACCGCCAATGTTCTCCGGACCGGAAAAGAAGAGGCCAAAGCCGCCGCGCAGCACCGTTTGCGGATCGAAGCTGTATGCAAAGCCGATGCGCGGCGCAAAGTTGGTCTGCTGGGAGTTCACCAGACTCCTGTTGCCGCTATAGCTTATAGGCACATTATTGGCGGCCAACAGGCTCGTGAAATTGGGTGACAACGCCGTGTTCTTTTGGGAGGTTGAGTAAGTCAGCGTCGAGATCGCTGCTCCCGGTCCCTGCGGCCGTATATTGAAGTTGGCGAACAGGCCACTTACTTCCGTCACCGGCTGGAAGTTATCATAGCGCAGGCCCAGATTCAGCGTCAGTTTGCGGGTCGTCCGCCAGTCATCCTGTATGTAGACACCGCGTGTCCAGTGGAAGAAATTCAGCTGATGATACTGCGGCACGGTTGCGGAGTCCATCTGATTCAGCATGAAATCGGCAGGGCCATAACCTGTGAACGACTTGCCCGGCTCGGAGGTAAAGAATCCCGAGTAGTTATAGGTTCCGCGCGCATTGGGCGGCGAGAAGAACGGGAAGCGAACGCTCTGCAGCAACACGCCGAACTTCAGCGAATGATTGCCGATGATCTTCGTGATGTTATCCAGGAACTGATAAACGTCCTCAGCCTTGTGATTCGGATAAAATCCGGGCTGTCCGAAGCCGGAAATGCCAGATAGTGTGACCAGTGGCAGGCCGCCACCCAGCGGCCCGCCAGAAGGGATCCCGCCCATGCCCAGCGAAGCCGCCAGATTGGTGTTATCGAACACCGCCTGCCGGAATTGGAAGTTGCCGTAGTTGAAGCCGAAGCGGAACTCGTTGACCAGCGTTGGCGAAAACAGGTGCGTTTCGCTGAAGGCGATATTTCCGGACAGATTGG
>JAJZNH010000107.1 GCA_021811745.1 Acidobacteriota bacterium | reverse complement strand
GCCTGAGCGAGAGTGCAAGTGCTTGCCAGTCCATGGTTTCAGAGAACAGACTACCGTGCCGGTTCAGAATTTTGTAAGTAGCAAGGAGCCAGGAGATGCAATGACCGGTTAGTGAGCGGGTGTAAGGCCGCTTCTGGCAAGCTGCGCCTGAACCGGGGCTGACAGCAGATAGCTGAGCAGTTTGCGGGCACCGGCCAACTGCGAGGATGTCTTCACGACCACTGCGCCCTGCTCGATCGGTGGATAGAGATTGCGCGGTATGACGAAATACCTCCCGTCGGCTGCCAGCCGTGGCGTCAGGGCTGAGGTCAGCGAAATCAGCCCCGCGTCCGCATTCCCGGAATCGACAAACTGGGCGGCTTGGGCGATGTTCTCTGCAATGGCCAGCCGCGGTTTAAGCGCGCCGTAAAGATGGAGGCTGATTAGGGAGTCCACCGCGGCCCGGCCATAGGGAGCGCGTCGCGGATCGGCAATCGCCAGTCTCTTCAAAGCCGGGTTCCGGAGCAGTTCCAGTGAAGGCGGCGGCAGCGGCGAATCTTTCCGCGTCCACAAGACCAGCGTGCCTCTGGCATAGAGCACCGGAGCGGCTTCAATCGCCATCCCCCCTGCAATCAGGCGCTTAGGATACCCCATGTCTGCGGAGAGAAACAGATCAAAGGGCGCGCCGTTCAGAATTTGCGTTGTCAGCATCGCGGATGCCTTGTATGTTACGTCGACGCGCATGGCCGTGGACCGCTGAAACTCCTCGAAAATTGGCGGCAGTACCGGCTCCAGGTCGGCTGCCGCGGCTACGCGCAGCGGTGTCTGCGCCTGCAACTTTACCTGAAATGCGCATACGAAAAGGGCCAATCCCGCAAGGGCAGGGAAGATTCTGTTTCGCTTCAAGCGCTCTCAACCTCCAATCCTCAACAAAAGTCGCCCCACACTGGTAGGCTAACACCAGGTATGAACGAGAATTTGCATCAGTTGCGCTGTTTTGGATGCGGAGCGCGGATTGCCAGTGTCGAAGCCAAGCCGGACTTCCGCTGCTCCGCTTGTGGAGAACTTTTTGAGGTCGAATATCCGGGGTGGGCTGAACCCAAAGGTTCGGACCGTCCCAACCCTGGCGCCCTTAAATGGCTCTGGAGGGAGCGGCGCTGCTCCCCTGAGGCGCTGGACAACTCGGGCGTCTGGCGGTTCCGCGAGCTTTTGCCGATCCTGGACAACTTTGGCAATGCTGTCACGCTGCGCGAGGGCAACACCCCGCTCTACCACCTGCCGCGAGCCGCAAAAGCTCTCGGAATCGACCAGCTCTTTGCCAAGCACCAAGGAATGAACCCCACCGGATCCTTTAAGGACACAGGGATGACCGCGGCTCTGAGTGTGGCCCGCGAGCGAGGCTTCGAGTGGGTGGCCTGCGCTTCAACCGGCAACACTTCGGCCGCCATGGCCTCCTACGCGGCGCGTGCCGGGCTGCGCAGTCTGGTGCTGATTCCCGAGGGCAAGATCGCCTGGGGCAAGCTGTCCCAGGCAATGGACTACGGCGCCGTAACCTGCCAGTTGAAGACCGACTTCGATGGCTGCCTCCGCCTGTTGACGGAAATCGTCATGGAAGCACCCATTTACCTGCTCAACTCCGTTAATCCCTATCGTCTGGAAGGGCAAAAGACCCCGGCCTTCGAGATTGCCGAGGCCTTCGATTGGAACGTACCAGATCACCTCATTGTGCCCGGCGGCAACCTGGGCAACAGCTCCGCGCTTGGCAAAGGCTTCCGGGAACTGCACGAACTGGGGCTGGTGGCGCGAATGCCGCGCATCTCCGTCATCCAGGCCGAGGGGGCCAATCCGCTGGTGCGCAGCTTTGCCAGCAGCCATGGCAAGACGCTGGAGCCGGTCGAGGCGCATACGCGGGCCACGGCCATCCGTATCGGCAATCCCGCTTCATGGCGCAAGGCGGCGCGCGCTATCCAGGAGACGGGCGGGTGGTGCCTGGATGTCTCTGAGGCCGAAATCGCCATCGCGAAGACAGAGATCGGGACAGAGGGACTGGGTTGCGAACCTGCCTCGGCTGTTACCCTGGCTGGTCTGAAGAAGCTGCGCGCACAGGGAAAGATCGCTTCCAGCGAAACGGTGGTTCTGGTGCTCACCGGCCACACGCTCAAGGATGCGGATTACACCATTGGCTTCCATCGCGGAACGCTTCTGACCGGAGAAGAGATGGCCGGCCAGGAGCAGCGGATAGAGGAACTGCGGCGCAATGCGGTTGTCATGGATGCCACTCCATCGGCGGTATTGGCCGCGTTGAAGGGAAGCGCAGAATGAGCGGGGCCTTCCAGACACACGCAGGCGGTCTGCGGCTGAGACTGCCGGCAACCTCGGCCAATCTCGGGTCCGGTTTCGACGCCGCTGCCGTGGCCCTGGACTTTTATCTCGATATTGAAGCCGAGCCGGCTGCCGCGTTTTCCATTACCGCAACGGGCCGGGACGCCGAGCGGTGCGCGCGCATGGAGAATAATCTTGTCCTCGAAACCTACCGGGAACTCCTGCAGCAACAGAACCGTCCCATCATACCCTTGGCGGTTCGCATGGACAACGGCATCCCCTTGGGAATGGGTTGCGGCTCCTCGGCGGCCGGACGGCTTGCCGCCGTCGCAATGGCCGTGCACTTTGGCCAACTCGACTGGGGTCCGGAACAAATCCTTGAAGAGGCATGTTTTCTTGAGGGGCACCCGGATAACGCCACCGCCTGCTGGCTGGGCGGGTTTGTCGTCACCGCGAGCGAGGGCAGAACCGTGCAGGTAGCGCGCGCCGTTCCCCCGGAGATGTGGCGAGCCATCGTCGTCCTGCCCGCCGAGCCGCTTTCGACCAGCGCGGCTAGGGCTGTCCTCCCGGCAAGCTACTCTCGTGCCGACGCCGTCTTCAACATCCAATCCGCGGCCCTGCTTGGGCTTGCCTTTGCCCAGGGACGTGCCGATCTGCTGCGCATCGCCATGAGCGACCGCATTCATCAACCGTATCGCGCGTCCATCTGCCCGCTCCTGCCTCTCTTGCTGCCTCTGGCAGGGAAGTACGGCATTTTGGGAGCGGCGCTGAGCGGCGCCGGGCCCGCAATGCTGGTAATCGTAGAAAGCCAGGAAGGCCTGGAGGAGGCGTCGGCGGCTATCCGGAGGGCCGTGGGGAGCCAGTTCGAGTTGGAACTGCTCATGTGCCGCTTCCTGGCAGATGGGGCAAACCAGCTTCAGGAAACAAGTCTGCGCTGAGGATCGCCGGCCACCGGAATTCAAATCCGCCGGTATTTATCAATGAGTTACGATTGCTGGGTCAGCCTGCCGTTTTCTCCGTGCCTATCAAGCACTTGATTACCACTTCAGTTACTGAAGTTTGCTTGCCATTTAACAGGTGAGCGCCTACATTCGTTTCCGTGGGCAGTTCTGGGGGAGGGCTGCTCTGGCGCTCGTGGTCCCTCCCGGGATCACGGGCGCTTCTGCTTTCGCCGGATATTCCAACGTCAAGTGCTTCTGTAACCGTCACTTTGATTCTCCTGCCGGACGGCCCCTGCAAGGAGTCATTGCAGCAGGCTCTCAGCCACCCAATTTGCGGATTGCGACTTTCTGTAGGGATGGTGCATCACATAAGGAGTCGGTTCACGTAAAATGACGGTGGAATCGGTAAAGCAAGGAGGAGCATGGCTGGAGTAGGAGTTTTGGAAGTAACTGATGCAACCTTTGACCAGGAGGTGCTGCGCAGCGAGCAACCTGTTCTGGTCGATTTTTGGGCCGTCTGGTGTGGCCCCTGCAAGGCAATCGCACCAATCGTTGACGGCGTCGCCACCGCCTATGCGGGCAAGTTGAAGGTGGCCAAGGTAAACGTGGATGAGAATGGGGCTACGCCGTCGCGTTATGGCATTCGCGGCATACCTTCTCTCTTGTTCTTCAAGGGCGGCAAGGTGGCGGATCAGGTCGTTGGCTATGTTCCTCAGGACGTCATAGAGCAGAAGGTTCAACGCCTGCTCGCCTAACCGAATTGCAGAATCAGGACAAAAAGAAGCCCGGCGCGTATGCGCCGGGCTTCTTTTTGGGGCAGCGAATAACGCTGTCTCATTTCCCGCCAGCGAGCTCTCCTAATGAAATCACAGCCCACTGCCGATAGGAGAAAAGGAATTGTCTGTGTTTATGCCAAGCCTTGGCACCGTTGCGCGGAGGGCAAATGATTACCCTGAAGAAATACCT
>JAJZNH010000667.1 GCA_021811745.1 Acidobacteriota bacterium | reverse complement strand
CAGATCGACAGCCTGAAACAAGAGTTGGCCACCAAGGATGAGCAATTGAAACAGGCACAGCAGTCCGCGGCTGCGGCGCAGGCAGCGGCCGCTAAAGCGGAAGCCGCGGCCCAGGGACAGCAGCAAGTGCTCACCGAAAACAAAGACGCTGTCTCTGCCCTGCAGAGCTCGGTCAACAATCTGAAAGGTACGCAGGCTACGCTGGCCACTACGGTCTCCAATGCAACTAAAGAGACGTCCCGCATCAGGGAGGAAATCGGCAATCCGGATTCCATCCACTTTAAGGGCATCACAATCTCGCCCACCGGCAGCTTCCTGGCGGCCGAAACCGATTACCGTTCCGGAGCCACCGGCGGCGGCCTCAACACCGCCTTCACGGCAATTCCGCTCCAGCATTCCGACAATGCACAGATCAGTGAGTTCGGCGGTACGGGCCGCCAGTCGCGCATAGCGATCCGGGCCACCGGCCAACTGAGCAACATGGTGCTGACCGGCTACTACGAGATGGACTGGCTGGGTACCGGCATCACATCCAACAATAATCAGAGCAATAGCTACGTGGTGCGCCAGCGCCAATTGTGGGCGGATGCAAAGCTGATTAATGGTTGGGACTTCTCAGGCGGTCAGGGCTGGTCGCTGGCTACTGAAACCACCCAGGGACTTACCCGGGGAACTGAGATTCTGCCGGCCACCATCGACCCCCAGTACGAAGCTGGCTTTGTTTGGACCCGCCAATACAGCTTCCGCGTGAGCAAGAATATCGGCAAGGCGTTCTTCATGGGCGTCTCTGCTGAGAACGCTCAAACCCTGAATCCCGCCGGCACCAACCTGCCCACCAACTTCTTGGAGGGCTCGGGCGGGAACGGCGGCGGCCTCTATAACCCTACCGCAAACTACTCCTACAACCTGGCGCCGGATCTCATCGCCAAGATTGCTGTTGAACCGGGTTGGGGCCACTGGGAACTCTTCGGCATCAGCCGTTTCTTCCGCGACCGCGTTTATCCCCACGCGCCCGCGTCGTCTGCCGGAGCATATAACGACACAACCGTGGTCGGCGGCATCGGCGGCGGGTTCCGCGGTCCCCTCTTCGGCAACAGGGTCAGCATCGGCCTGAAGGGGCTTTGGGGCCAGGGCATGGGCCGTTACGGCTCCTCCACCATCGCGGACGTGACTCTGCGTCCCGACGGCCAGCTCGCCCCCCTGCGCGCCTTCTCCGCACTCAGCACCGTGGAGCTGAACCCCAATGCGCGCCTGAACGTCTACCTCAACTATGGCGGCGACTATGTCTATCGCCGCTACTTCGGCAACGAAGGCTACGGATCGCCCCTGACCAACATGTCGGGCTGCGATACCCAGCCTGTACCCGGCTCCGGCGCCACCAACGGCGCGGTTGGCTATTCGCCCAACGCGCCAACGAACTGCGGCGGCAACAACAAGGATGTCCAGGAGTTCACCGCCGGCTATTGGTTCTTCTTCTACAAGGGACCAAAGGGCGGACTGCGCCAGGGCATCCAGTACAGCCACTTCCGCCGCGATCTCTGGTCCGGCGCGGGCGGGCCGTCGAATCCAGGCGGTGGCGCATTCGGCACCGACGACACCCTCTTCACCTCCTTCCGCTACTACCTTCCCTGATCCGCGAACCTCCCGGTTCCGTTACGCGCCAAGGGCAGCCCGTGATTCGGCTGCCCTTCGCCTTTATGCAGGCAGCGCCGCCATCATACTCACTGGCCCTCATCAACCCGGTATTGCTGCTCGGGCCACGTGCTCCGCGCCAACCAGACCCGCGCCTTCGCTCCATGCGCCTTTCGGCAAAGACCTCTGGCGTACACTGAAACCGGGCATACGTAAGGCTAAATAGCACTGGCGCATGGCGCTCCACACCCTGGAGGACAAGTCCGCATGAAAAGGATCGGCGTCCTGTTCGGCATGGAAAACAGTTTTCCTGGCGCGCTTGTCGAACACATCAACGCCAGGAATATCGATGGCATCCGGGCGGAATTCGTCGAAACCGGCGCCGTGCACATGGACAAAACTCCCCGCTATGCATTGATCATAGACCGCATCTCGCATGACATCCCCTTCTATCGCGCTTTCCTGAAGCACGCCGCCGCCTACGGAACGGTCATCATCAACAACCCATTCTGGTGGTCGGCCGACGACAAGTTCTTCAACTACACGCTGGCTTCCAAACTGGGAGTTGCCGTGCCCCCCACCGTCATCCTGCCGCACAAGCATCTTCCGCGGAGAACCACAGACAAGTCGATGCGCAACCTGGAGTACCCGCTCAACTGGGACGCGGTGTTTGCGTACGTTGGTGAAAACGGATTTCTGAAGCCGGTGGACGGCGGTGGCTGGCGCGATGTACATCACGTGCGCAGCCGCGATGAGTTCTTCCACGCCTACGATCAGTCGCGCGATCTGTGCATGGTTTATCAGAAGGCCGTGAATTTCAGAGAGTATTTTCGCTGCTATGTGGTCGGGCAAAAGCAGGTGCGCATCATGCCATACGATCCGCGCAGGCCCTTCACCGAACGCTATCTGCGGGAACCGCTGCGCGCCAGCAGAAGGCTGCTCATGCGCATCAGGCAGGATGCGCTCACGCTCTGCCGCGCCCTCGGCTACGACTTGAATACGGTGGAGTTCGCGGTCGAAAAAGGCATTCCCTACGCGATCGACTTTATGAATCCGGCGCCGGACGCCGATTTGCACTCCGTGGGTGAGGCCAACTTCGAGTGGCTTGTGGAGCAGGTGGCGGATCTGGCAATCGCCAAGGCCAGGCGCGCGCCGCAACTTCCTGAGATGCGCTGGCCTGCCGTTCTAGGCACTCGAACGGCTTCCCCTAACACATTAAAGAAGAGGACTCTCGCAAGAAAGACGCCCGGAGCAAAGAACGCCGGCGCGGCTTCTGTTTCCGCGCCAGCCTCATTTCCGGTCTAGACGTAACCCCTCTTACTTCGACTGCGCAGCCTGCATGGCGTCGCGGATGCGTTTTTCCGCTTCGGCACTCCAATAGCCGCAGTCAATCTCGAAGAAGACCGAGGAGTAAGGGATGGTCAGATTGGTCTTGAGGACAAGCACGGAAAAGAGCGTGCTCGCCTTGTCGATCTGACCGATGAGTTCGAGGTGCAGAATTGGCGTGACGCTGGCGCCGGCCAGCAGTTTGTTAAGCTTGCGCCGGTACGCGCCGATGCCCGGCGAATCCGATTCCTTTATGAAGGCCAGCTCCTTGTCGACGCGGACGAGAGCGCGAACGTGCCTGCTGGCGGCAATGGCGTCGCGCACCGTCCGGACCACTTCGAGATGGTCGCCGCCAGTGACGATCGTTTCCACGCCCGGTTGCGACTGCACCGGATAGGCTGAGTCGGCGACTACGATCCAGTTGCGGTGGCCATAAAGCGGCAAAAGCTCGTTCAGTCGCTGGCGCCATGCAGGCACAGCGGAGGTTGCAGCCTTGGACATCTGTTTCTCTCCTGGTTACTGCTTTATTTGAGTTCCTCGTCGGCGCAGACGGCGACCTTGCCGCACTTGCCTGAAGCCATAAGCGCATAGGCTTCGCCAGCCCGCTCCAGCGGGAATCTATGGGTAATGATATCGGCCGGATGCAGGTTCCAGCGGACCAGCCGCTCCACCAGATCCTCCATCAGCCACGTGGACGTGACCCACGACCCATAAACCGTCTTCTGGTCGTGAATCATGTCAGGCGAAGGATTGAACTCCACCGTTCCTCCCTCGCCGATGAAGACGATCTTTCCCCACTTGCGCGTGGCGCGAATCGCGGTTGCGCGCGCCGCATGGTGAGCGGAGCAATCCACCGCGCGCTCGACGCCGAGGCCGCCGGTCATCTCCTTCACCGCGGCCACATTGTCCGGGCCCGAAGCCAGCACGGCATCGCACAGGTCAAGCTCGAGCGCGATCTTCATGCGCTCAGGGACCACGTCGATGCCGATAATCCTGTTGGCTCCGAGCTTGCGGCAAAGAGCGCCCGTGGCCAGGCCGACCGGTCCAAGGCCGGTGATGAGCACGGCGTGATTCCCGTTGATGCCGATCTTCTCAAGGCCCTCGTAGACGGTGCCGAAACCGCACGCAACCTGCGCACCGTCGGCATAGGAGAGCTCGCCGGGAAGCGCGATGAGGTCTTTTTCTTCCGCGATCATGTATTCGGCCATGCCGCCGTCGCGCTGCCATCCGTAGGCGCGGCGATACTTCTCG
>JAJZNH010000703.1 GCA_021811745.1 Acidobacteriota bacterium | reverse complement strand
TCGGGGATTCGCTCTCGGATATGGAGTTTGCGCGGCGGCTCGGCATGGCGGCCATCCTGATCGAAGGCGATCCCGGGAGCAGCAGCCGGGGAAGGGAAGAGGCCGCTGTGCTGGCGGACCTGCGCTCCCCTTCGCTGGCCATGGCTGTGGAGTTTCTGCTCGGCGGCAAGACTCGTACCGTATGATTTTGTGGCCTTCCGGGTCTCATCCGCCGCGGCGGACGAGTCCCGGGGCACCCAGGATCGAGGGTTTGATTACAAAATCACGTGGACATAGCACTCGGCCGGGATTCGCCGCAGCCTCTTAATAGGCCTTCAGTTCGCGGATTGCTTCCAGGATGCCTTCAGGTTGCGGCAGGATGGCATCTTCGAGTACCGGCTGATAGGCCACAAAGGTGTCCTTTGCGCCGATGCGCCGGACCGGCGCGTCAAGATCCTGGAAAAGCTCATCGGCGATGCGGGCCGCGATCTCGGCGCCGTAGCCCCAGCTCAGCACGTCCTCATGAGCCACGATGACGCGGTTGGTCTTGCATACCGAAGCGGCAATGCCCTCCCAGTCGTAGGGGCTCAGCGTGCGCAGATCGACGATCTCCACCTCGATGCCGTGCAGACGCTGAGCCTGCTGCGCCGCCTGCAGCGCGCGCGGCACGATTGCGCCGTAGGTAATCAGCGTCATGTCCGTCCCAGGCCGGACGACCTTGGCTTTTCCGAAGGGAATGGCGAACTCCGGCCCCGGATAGGGCGCGCGGCCGTAGGCTTCGCGGTAGAGCCGCTTGTGCTCCAGGAACAGCACCGGATCGTCGCAGCGAATAGCGGTGCGAAGCAGGCCGTTGGCGTCGAGAGCGTTGGAAGGGAAGGCGACGCGCAGCCCCGGAATGTGGGTGAAGATGCTCTCTCCGCACTGCGAGTGGTAGATGGCGCCGCCGCTGAGGTAGCCGCCGATGGGCACGCGCAGCACGACCGGCGCCGCCCAGCCGCCGTTGGAGCGCCAGCGCATGACGGAAAGCTCGTTGCGAATCTGGTGCATCGCCGGCCAGATGTAATCGAAGAACTGCACCTCGACCACCGGCTTCATGCCGCGGACGGCGTAGCCGACGGCGCGGCCGACAATATTGGCTTCGGCCAGCGGCGAGTTGAAGACGCGGTCGGAACCGAATCTGGTTTGCAGGCCCGCGGTGAGCTTGAAGACGCCGCCCTTGCCTTTGACCTCGGCCAGCGCTGCCTCGCGGCTGGCGTCGGCTACGTCTTCGCCAAAGACGATAATGCGCGGATCGCGGCGCATTTCATCGTGGAGGCAGGCATTGATCAGATCGGCCATGGTGCGCGGTTCGGCGCCCCTGGAGCCGTTGGCCTTTTGCCCGTTGGATTTGGCAGGGGCCTGCACCTGCTCGGTGGCGAAGGCTGTGCTGGTCGGGTCCAAATCCTCGGAGTAGACGTGTGTGGTGATTCCGTTTACCGGCGGCACCGGAGCCTTGAGCGCAAGCTCACCGGCCTCGACGGCCACGCGTTCCATCGACTTCTCCAGTTCGTCGATCTGGTCAGCCGTCAGGATTCCCTCGCGCAGCAGGCGCATCTGCATCTTGGCGATCGGATCGCGCAAGGCGTCGGCCTGGCGCTCAGCCTTGGTGCGATAGAGACGGTCATCGTCGGAAAGGGAGTGGGAATAGGCCCGCATGCAATGGCCGTGAACAAAGGCCGGTCCCAGACCTGCGCGGCAGTGCTCCGCCGCCGCCTGGAAGGCGCGCAGGCTAGCCTCCGGATCGGTGCCGTCCACCTCTTCAAAATGGAAGTTGGGGAAGTTGGCGACGAGGCGGGAGATGCTGCCGCCGGGCGTGTTGAACTCTACCGGCACGCTGATGGCGTAGCCGTTGTCTTCAACGCAGAAGATGACGGGAAGCTTTTTGTTCGAAGCGGTATTCAACGCCTCCCAGAACTCGCCCTCAGAGGTGGAACCTTCGCCCAGGCAGGTGAGAACGACCTCATCGCCGTGGAAGGTGACATCGCGAAAGGCGCGGTAGTCGCCTTCGGCTTTGGCGGCTGCCTCAGGGTAGCGGCTGAAGTACCTGCCGGCCTCCGCGCAGCCCACGGCATGAAGCAGTTGCGTGGTGGTCGCGGAAGACGTGCTGACGACATGCAGCGAGCGGTTGCTCCAGTGGGCGGGCATCTGGCGGCCGCCGCTGGCCGGATCAGCAGCCGCTCCGGCGGCTTGCAACATCATGTCTTCCGGCGCGATGCCCAGGGTCAGGCATAGAGCGCGGTCGCGGTAGTAGGGGAAAAACCAGTCATAACCGGGACGCAAGGCAAGGCCGGCGCCTACCTGGAGCGCTTCATGGCCGGCGCAAGAGATCTGGAAAAACGTCTTCTGCTGGCGTTTAAGCAGGATTTCGCGGTCATCGAGGGCACGCGAAAGAACCATGAGCCGGTACATCTCGACCAGATGTTGAGGACCCAACGCACCCGAAACCTCAGCCGTCCGGGATGCGCGAATGCTGGAAACAGCCAATTCCATCCCCTTCACTCTCCCCAAAACTCAACCCCTGTAAGACTCACGCATGATTGTACCAATCCGCCTCGCGCCGCAACACCGCCCGGTCTTGACAGCGGATCTTCCGATCAGACAGATACACGATTCATGCGGTCGCACCCAGGATCGAAGATTCGATTGCAAAATCACATGGACATAGCACTAGAAAGCATTTGGAGGGGGAATCAGCGGGGGTGGCGAAAAGTTTGGGGAAGGCATCGCAAGATTAACGCCCATGGCCATCTTTTGCTTTACGCTGCGCGCGAGCTTCTGAATTTCGGCAACCTTTTGAAGCTCTTCCCGGGTGAGCGAACTGCGATTGGCGCGGCGGACCTCGGCATTGAGCTCCGTAGCCAGCTTGAGCAGTTTGTTCGTTTCCGCAACGATGGACTTCTGCCGGGCCGCGTTGATCTGGTCGATTCGCTTCTCTGTTATTACGGGGTTAGCCTGATCAACGGGAGGAAACGGCTGCACCACGCCCGGGGCGCCGGCCATGCCCGGTGGTGGATACGACTGGGCGTTGCTCTGCGGAGCGCATGCAAGTAGCGGCAGCAGCAATGCCAGGAACGTGCGCTGTACACGCGCGCACGCGCCACCGCGGACCCCTCGGGTCAAATAGGAATGGCACGATGATCCGAACCCATACAGATTCACATCAAGTCATCCTCACAACGTAATTGGCGCCCTTGAGCCCAACCCTCCAGTCACCGGTTTGCCGTCTCATGCCTGGTTTTGTCCTGGCTTCTCAATCTGCGGGCCAGTGCCTCAATCTCGCCTGCTTTGCGCACCACCGGCACCGACAGGGTATCCTTGGTGGTCTTATCCACCGCGGCCTTCAGATCCGTTGCCATCTTGAGCAACTCGGCGCACTCGCCAGCAATCGCATTTTCGGGAGCGGCCGCTGCATCTTTGCTTGATTGGCCGGCCGCTTGTCCCTGAGCTGAGGCAAATCCGGAACCGGCAGCCGGCGTGGACGGCGATGGCGGGGCGCTCCGTGGCTGGGCCAGCGCGGCCGCCCGTTCTATGCCCCCGGCAGCCAAAACCACAGCGGCCGGGCTGGGAGCCGAAACTGCTTCAGGAGGCGGCGATTGCGGGGAGTTCCGTGACTGGTTCTGCGCGGTTGCCGGTTCAGCGGCGGCGGCAACTAAAACCGTGAGCAAGCAACTCCACGCCGCCCTGGCCCGTAATGCGCGCCAAATCTTTGCCGCAACCATGCACAGTACGCTCATGGTCGACCTCCGCGCCGCGCCCGAAGTCCGCCACAGCAGGCCGACGGGTGCGTGGCCATCGCTCTCTTTAGTCTAATCCGGGAACCCCAAAATTTGCCGCGCCTGCGCTCTCTTCGGTTCGGGAGAATAGCCAGGATGGCCTGCTATGGTTCAGTGAGTTGAGATGCAAACTCCTTTTCCGCCGATAACATGGCTCCTCTCAGCGCCGCCCATCCCGAGGCCGGCCCGGAATGCATACACAATCCAAAGGAGTTGCTGCCATCGGGCGCCTTGACTATCTGTTGTGGTAGGGAGCCGGGGGAGGAGACAAAGGGATCGGCGTCATGATGGGCATGTATGTGGGCATGCCGATGTCGTTCCGGATGCTGTGCGCGAGCTTGCGAATGTGAATACGAACAACTGTTCCCAAGCGAACGGCTATGCCCCCGCCTCGATCGCCACCGGCTATCCCATCGTGGA
>JAJZNH010000263.1 GCA_021811745.1 Acidobacteriota bacterium | reverse complement strand
CAAGCTCGCGCCCGACCTCAAAACGGCCACTTTCACCGGCGTCGAGTCAATCGACGTAACCGTGAAAGAGCCGGTCAACGCGATCACACTCAACTCCGCCGAGATTGCCTTTCAGTCCGTCACAATCTCCGCAGCTGGCAAGACCCAAACAGCAACCGTCTCGCTGGACAAGCAGAAGGAGCAAGCCACCTTTACTTTTCCTGAGCAGATTGCCGCTGGCAAGGCGACCCTCTTCATTCACTACACCGGTATCCTCAACAATGAGCTGCGCGGCTTCTATCTCTCCAAGGGCGACCACCGCAATTACGCCGTGACCCAGTTCGAGCCCACCGACGCGCGCCGCGCCTTTCCGAGCTTCGATGAGCCGGCGTTCAAGGCCGCCTATGATGTGACGCTGGTCGTCGATAAAGGCGACACCGCCATCTCCAACAGCCCGATCGAATCGGACACGCCTGGGCCGGGCCCCGGCCAGCACACGCTCAAGTTCTACCCCACGCCGAAGATGTCCACGTATCTGGTCGCGTTCCTGGTAGGTGATTTCCAGTGCACCTCGGGCGCGCAGGATGGTGTGGCCATCCGCGTCTGCGCCACGCCCGACAAGGTTCACCTGACGAACTATGCGTTGAGCATTGCCGAGTATGTCCTTCACTACTACAACAACTACTTCGGCATTCCGTACCCGCTCAAGAAGCTGGACCTGATCGCCATCCCCGACTTCGAGGCCGGCGCCATGGAGAACTTCGGCGCTATCACGTATCGCGAGACTGATCTGCTGCTTGATCCCACAAACGCCTCCGTCGGCGCCAAGGAAAATGTGGCGCTCGTCGTCGCGCATGAAATGGCGCACCAGTGGTTCGGCGATCTGGTAACGATGCAGTGGTGGGACAACATCTGGCTGAACGAAGGCTTCGCCACCTGGATGGAGAACAAGCCCGTAGCCGCCATGCATCCCGAGTGGGACGTGCCGCAGATGGTTGCAGCCAACGAGGACGGCACGCTCGACACGGATGCGCAGCCCACGACGCGTCCGATTCGCGCCAGAGCGGACACCCCCGCCGAAATTAACCAGATGTTCGACGGCATCGCCTACGGCAAGGCCAGCGACGTTTTGCTCACGGTCGAGAACTACCTTGGCCCCGAAGTCTTCCGCAAGGGCGTGCACGCCTATCTTGAGGCGCATCTTTACTCCAACGCCACGGCGCAGGACTTCTGGAACGCCGAAACCGCGGTCAGCCACAAACCGGTGGACAAGATCATGGACTCGCTGGTGACCTTGCCGGGCGTGCCGATTCTTACTTTCGGCAAGCCGGCCAACGGCAAAGTCTCAGTCAGGCAGGAGCGGTTTTTCCTGAGTCCCAGCATCAAGCCGGACCCCAACCAGAAGTGGACCCTTCCAGTGTGCTTCAAGACGGAGGCTTCTGGCGGCCAGCGCTGCGAGGTTTTGACGCCTGCCAGCTCATCACTGAAAGTGCCTTCCGCCAGCCTCTTCTTCGCCAATGCCGGAGGCAAAGGCTACTACCGCAGCTCCTACCCGCCGAGCGTCTATGCTGACCTGGTGGCACACGTCGAAACCGGTCTCACGCCCGAAGAACGGATCAGCCTCATCGGCGATGAGTGGGCGCGAGTGCGCGCCAACAAGGCCACGGCAGGCGATTATCTCGATCTGGTGGAAGCCATCAAGGCCGATCCGGATGCCGCGGTTCTCGGGGATGCCCTCACCGGCGTTGATGCGATTGCCGAGCGCGTAGCCGCTACGTCCGAAGAGAAGGCAGAACTGGCCGCCTGGATCCGCCGGACCTTCGAGCCGGAATACGCCAGGCTCGGCCCGCCCTCCGCGAGCGACTCACCGAACACACGCGAACTCCGCGCGCACCTCTTCGGCATCCTTGGTTACTACGGCAAAGACCCGGCCGTCATTGCCGATGCTCACCGGATGGCCGAGCAGTATCTCGCCAATCCTGCCTCCGTCGATCCCACACTGAGCCAGGCGGCGCTTGCCATCGCGGCCCGCAACGGCGACGCGGCTCTCTACGACCAGATGCAAAAGCTCTATGAAACCTCGACCAATCCCGATCTTGCCGAGAATGCCCTGCGCCTGCTGGCGCAGTTTGAGAACCCGGCGCTGGTCGAGCGCTCGCTCAACTACGATGTCTCCGGCAAGGTCCGCAACCAGGACGCCGCCATTCAACTGGCCATCGCCCTCGCATTACCAGCATCCCGAGACCTCGCGTGGAAGTTCATCCAGAACAACTGGGACAAGGTACAAGCACAATTGACCACAACAATGGGCTCGATCCTGGTCGGCTCGTCGGGCAGCTTCTGCTCCGCCGATGCCCGGAATAATGTGCAAAGCTTCTTCGACACGCACAAAGTGCCGGCATCCAGCGTAGCGCTGACGCACGCCATCGAGCGGATCAACGGCTGCATCGAGCTGCGCTCGTTGCAGCAGCCGCACTTCCAGCAGTGGCTGGCGAAACAGCCGAAGTAACCGGCAGCCGGCTTTCGCTTCTCTGAACCATGCGCCCACTTTCACCGCCCCGATCGCGGCTGAAGTGGGCGCGCTCATTTAAGCCACGGTCCAGTAGACAGCGAACCGCTGCCAGCTCTGGTTGAGCGGCTTGAAGGTAACCTCCTGCGCCTGGCCCACCGTGCGGAAGGTTAGCGACTGGCCGGGGACCGGCTTAATCCACTCGCCCGGGTCAGCGCCCTTGGCCACCAGCCTGGGCACGTCCACGGGCAGCGCCTTCGCAATCTTCGGTCCGTGGTCGTGCTGCAGATCCTCGGGGAGATCCTGCTTGGGAAACTGCCCGGCCAGAACCAGCGGCCCGTAGAGGAATGCCTGCTGCGTGGGATCGTCGGAGAGCGGTTCGGCGGTGATGCGCATCGGCATGGTCAGCTCCACGCGGTCTCCGGCCTTCCACGTGCGCGTCAGGGTCAGATAGCTGCCAGGCGTGCCCGCTACCTCCAACGGCTTTCCGTTCAGCATGACCGTATTTTCCGCCGTGGTCCACGCCGGAATGCGCAGGCGCAACGTCCACGGCTGAGCAGGGCTCGACTCAACCGTGAGCATGGTGCGATCCGTCTCAGGAAAGCTGGTCGTCTGGCGCAAGCGCACGCCGCGCGCGCGCCAGTTCACTTGCGACGAAAAGTACAGATTCACATACAGCGAATCGTCATCGTGGTAGTAGATGGTGTTGTTCAGCTTGGAGTACTCCTCGACGCCGGTGCCCGTGCAGCACCAGAAGCTGTCGTCCTCAGTGCAGGGCGACTTCCACGCCGCCGGCGCCAGCGAGAGGAAGTAGATGGTGTGTCCGCTCTCCGGCTGGATTGTTCCCAAGCGGTGATTGAGCAGGTTGCGCTCGTAGTATGCCATCAAGCGCTCATCGCCATTCCATCCGTAGAGATGGCGCGTCAGCTTCATCATGTTGTAGGCGCAGCAGCACTCCTGATGGTTCGGGCTCATATGAATCTCAATGCCCAGATGATCGGGCTGGACCAGCCAATGTTCATCGTTGCTGGCGCCGCCCGTGGCGTACGTCCGCGCCTGTGAAACCGTCTCGAAGAAGAATCGGCTCACATCTCCGAAGCGGTAGTCGGAGCTGAGCTCATAGCGCCGCGCCGCACCGATTACCTGCGGCACATGCGTATTCATGTGGAGCCCCTTCAACTCGTCGCGCCGCAAGGCCAGCGGCGTGAAGAAGATTTTCTTCGTGAAGCGGTCGCCCACGGTCGCCCAATGGTCGTTCCCCGTCACGGCGGCCAGATTGTAGAGCACTTCGTTCATGCCGCCGTATTCGGTGTTCAGGATCTGCTGCATGTGCTCTTCCGTCTTGTCCGCCGTCCACGCATCCACCCATCCTGAAAGCTTCACCAGCACATCGAGCGCCTGCTGATTGCCGGCGAGCGTGTTCATGTCGAGCAAGCCGGCCATGATCTTGTGCAGCGTATAAAACGGCGCCCACACCTTCTCGCCCCGGTCGAGCCGGCCGAAAAACTCGGCCGGAAAGGCGCTCACATAGCCGTTGTCATTCAGCTTCGCCTGGCACTCGGCGATACCGGCCACCAGCCCGTCGCCTTTAGCCTTTACCTCGGCATCGTGCGTGGCGCCATAGAACAGCCCGCAGGCCGACATGGTGTGCCCCACGAAGTGGCCGCGCAGCTCACAGCTCGGCGCCTCCCAGCCGCCCAGCGGAGTGGCGCTCGACGGCAGCCC
>JAJZNH010000055.1:2311-4214 GCA_021811745.1 Acidobacteriota bacterium | reverse complement strand
CCATGACCCGCCTGCACGAGGCCTACGAAGACTTGCAACAGACCTACCCGGTCAGTGCGCCGCCCGATCCTCTTGTTCTTGCGATGCAGACCGGAGACCGCCTCAGTTACCATCCTGAGAATGCTGTGCCGGAGATCGCCAACTTCCATGAGCTGATGCTTCCGGAGGCCCAGGCTGCCATGTCCGGCCTGGCGCCTTCCTTTGCCGAGCGGCTCAAGCAGTTTGCCAAACGAGCTGCCAGAGAGGGGATGAGTCCCGCCCAGGTAGATGCCGAGAAGAAGCAGCGTCTCGATCTGCTCACCCGCGCCATTGCGATGGTGCAGGAGGCGGGCAAGTAAGCCCTTGCGGTGACCACGTCAGCCGCGGCGGCGTATCGCAAGCCGCGGCGGCTGACGGTTGCCGAGTCTTTTTGAATCGGCCGGCCGTGATTCCTCTGTCGAGCTGCCGCAATCCAGCTCCATTCCCTCGTGCAAACATCTGCCGCGTTCCGGCGTCCAATGCATGTAGCAGTCATCGCTCTGCAAGGCAGGGCGACTATTGTAATGCTGCTTTTTGTTTGCCTCTTGCCTTGGACCGAATTCAGGCATACGAGGATTTTCAAGAATGCGGAAGCTTTCTTTTTTGCTCCTGCTTGTTTCTTTACTGGTCTTGCCGGTCAGCCTGTTTGCGCAAGTGGCTCCGGACGACAGTGCCGTGCCGCCCGTCGAACTTTTTGGCGGCTTTGCCCATTTTTTTCATCCCTACGACCACACCCAGGTCAATCCCTTCACAGGCGGAATGAACGGATGGGACGCCTCGCTCAGGCTCCCGGTACCTCTCTTTGGCTCGTGGCTCGGTATCAAGGGCGACGTCTCAGGCAGCTATCGCAATGACAGTCCCAACTTCAATCCGCATGCTTATTTCTTCCTGCTGGGTCCGCAGGTTTCGCTTCATCTTGGTCTTTCGACAATCTTTCTGCATGGCCTGGTAGGCAGTTCGCATCTCAACCAGTCCGCCTTGCCCAACTTGAAGTCCAATAACACATTTGCGGTGGCCGTTGGCGGCGGGTTCGATTTCGGGATCTCGCACGGCCTGGCCTGGCGCATCCAGGCAGACTACTTCAACACCAACTACCAGTCGACCAACTCGAACATCCACGAGATCATAAACTCGAACCCGCGCGTCGCAACGGGGCCGGTGTTTCGTTTCTGAGCGTGCAGGGCCGTCCGCATCGGATATAGTTTTGCGCAAGGATGCTCCGAAAGGAACTTGCGCATGAAACTGGACCGTCGCGCGTTTGTGGATGTCTGTGCCGGATTGAGTCTGGCGTCTCCGCTGCTGCCTGGAATCCTGTACACGCTGGCCGCGCAGGCGCAGGAAACAGCCGCGGCCAAGGGCGCGGAGTTGCCGAAGATCACGCCGGAGATGCTCGATCAGGCTGCCGGGCTTGCCGGCGTCGGCCCGTTCACCGCCGCGCAGAAGAAGATGATGCTCGACGGCCTGAACGATCAGCGGGCCGCGTATGCGCCTATTCGCGCGCTGCATCTGCCCAATGCTGTGCCGCCCGCGTTTGTCTTCCATCCGCAGCCGGCGGCGAAGGCCGGGGCCGGCGCGAACTGCAATGAAGCTGCCGCAGCACAGGTTGTGCATTACAGCGGCGCCGCAACTGCAAAGCCTGCCCGCATTGAAGACCTGGCCTTCGCCACCGTCACGGAGCTTGCCGCGCAACTCCGCGCCCGCAGCGTCACTTCTCTGGCGCTCACCGAGATGTACATCGCCCGCCTCAAGCGCTACGATCCCAGGCTCCATTTCGTCATCACGCTCACCGGGGAGCGTGCCCTCGCGCAGGCCAGGGCCGCCGACGCCGAGATCGCAGCCGGCAAATATCGCGGCCCGCTGCACGGTGTTCCCTGGGGCGCAAAAG
>JAJZNH010000055.1:0-2301 GCA_021811745.1 Acidobacteriota bacterium | reverse complement strand
TGCTGTGAAAGGCTATCCGACGACCTGGGGCGCTGGGGGCTTCGAGCATCAGACCTTCGACACCGATGCAACCGTCGTTCAGCGTCTTGACGCCGCCGGCGCGGTACTGGTGGCCAAGCTCACACTGGGCGCTCTGGCCATGGGCGACTGGTGGTTCGGCGGGCGCACGCGCAATCCGTGGAATCCGGCACAGGGATCGAGCGGTTCCTCGGCGGGTTCGGCCTCAGCCGTGGCTGCGGGATGCGTTGGCTTTGCTCTCGGCTCGGAGACGCTCGGCTCCATCAGCTCGCCGTGCACGCGCTGCGGCGCCACCGGGCTGCGCCCCACCTTCGGCCTTGTGCCACGCACTGGCGCCATGGCGCTGAGCTGGACAATGGACAAGCTCGGCCCCATCGCGCGCTCTGTGGACGATTGCGCTATGGTGCTCAGCGTCATTCACGGCGTCGATGGCCACGATCTGTCGGCTGTCGCCGCCGAATTCGACTGGAATCCGAGCTTCGACTGGCGCAAGCTGCGCATCGGCTACCTGAAGAGCGAGTTCGATCCGCCGCCTCCGCTCAGGCTGCAGGAGCCAAAGCCCAGCGAGACGGCTGAAGAAAAGCGGAAGCGCGAAGAAGCAAATGCCGCGGCGAAAGACGCGCGCGCGCGTCGTGTCTACGACCGCCGCTACGCGCTGGCCGCACTCGATAAACTGCGCGCGATGGGCGTGAATCTGATCCCGGTCGAATTACCCCGGCTGCCCTGGGATGCGATACAGCCGCTGCTTACCGCTGAAGCCGCCGCGGCCTTCGACGAGCTGACGATGACCGGCCGCGACCGCCTGCTCACACAGCAAGGCCCCGACGACTGGCCCAACCTCTTCCGCATCGCCCGCTTCTATCCCGCGGTCGAGTACGTCCAGGCCAACCGCGCGCGTACTCTTGCTGTGGGGCAGATGGTGGCGCTCTTTGAGCAGGTAGACATCATCGTGACTCCGAGCACCGAGAGGCAACTGGTTGCCACCAACCTCACCGGTCATCCCGCGCTTATCCTGCCCAACGGCCTGCGCGGTGCGGACGCGCCCCTGCCCCCCGCCATCGACGACGGCAACCACGACGACATCGGCGGGCCGGGCACGCCTGTTTCGCTTACGTTTCTGGCGGGCCACTACCAGGACGCCAAACTGGCCGCCTTCGCCGCCGCCTACCAGCAGGCCACAGGCTTCAACAAGCTGCACCCCCGGCTGGATTGATTACGTGGATCGATCGCCGCCGCGTGCCGTCAGCCAGCCGCGAATCCGCGCGAATTACTGAATCGCCATCCAGGCAGCTTTGGCCTTCGAATACCACTCCTGTCCCAACTCAAGTTTGAGATTCCCATTCATCCGGATGGGCTGATTGCGTACATGATCTTCAAGCCACAATTGGGCCAGCATCTGAATAGCCAGCACCTGCTCCTGTTTCACCGCGTCCATGGCCAGATTGGCGAGCGCGCTGAATTGGTCTGCGTTCATCCCTTGCGGCAAGGTCCATTCTCCGGAGGCATTTCGCACCGGCGAGATCACCGGACTCATGCGCACCACGCGGCTGCCGGCGGGAGCAGGCACTCCGGCCTGTCCGCCGGTGAGCACGTGGGCGAGGAAGCTCGCGACATCGGGCGGATCATCCACGATGGCGCCCGCCAGCTTGAGCGCATCGTTCAGAATGCCGGGATCCTCCCGCGTGGCATAAAAAACCTCCGCGGCAGCGCCGGCCGGGGCAGGCGGGCAGCACACGGTTCCCGTGCCAATGGCAAGCGCGGCAATGTTGTCCGGCGTATGCCCCAGCACGATGGCTTCGGTCACGGCGGCCAGCACCGGGTTGTTGCATCCGGTGACGGCTCCATCCCAGTAACGCCTGGTGGGCTCGCTCGCAAACGTGGCTGGCTTGTCGAAGTAGAGCACCGGCGCGGTGGTCGAAGCGTGAATTGCTTCTACCAGCCGCACCTGAGCGGAATCGCCGTCTCCCCACCCCGCGCTGCTGGCTGGGGCGGAGCGGAAGAAGCGCGCGCAATTGCGATCGTAGTCGAAGCCGATGATGAGCAGATGCACGGGCTGTCCCGTATTCGCGCTGAGAATGTCGGCCGCAGCCTGGGGCAGAAGCCACTCCCCGCGCCGCGGCAGCGATGCCTGCAGGCCCTTGAACTTCGCCACGGTTCTGTATTTGGGCGTATAGGGCAAATGAAATTTTTCGACGAAGATGCTCTTGCGCTTTTCAAGGCTCAGAAAGAAAGCGAGCGTTTGGCTGAGTGGCATGTTCTCCACCAGGCAGCCGAGAACGATGC
>JAJZNH010000618.1 GCA_021811745.1 Acidobacteriota bacterium | reverse complement strand
AAGGTAGCGCCTGAAGCTGGCCGGATGGTCCTCGGGCAGCCCCACGTACTCGTCCAGATGGAAGGCGTCGACCCGGTCCCAGTCGACGTCGGCCCGAACCAGGCGGCTCAGGACTTCGAACTGCGACTCCCCGGTCGACAGCAGCAGCCTGGCGCGTTGGCGCACCGCCAGCACCTGGTTGAGCGACGCCACAACCTCCGCAGCGGCGTAAGCGCCCGCGGCATCGGCGCTTACGCAGATCACGGTGCGCGCCTTGCCGGCCCTCGCAGTCAACCCGGCACCCCGTCGAACATGGCCAAGCGACCGGACCGGTACTCGGCAAGGCCTTCGTACCCAGCGAGAGCGGTTGCGCGCAACAGATCGGTTGGTTTGACCGTGGCGATGGTGCAACCCTCGCTGTCGCTGAAGACAGAGATGCGGCAGGGAAGGACCGTGGAAACCCTCATTTCGGCGGTCAAGGCCGTGGTTGCAGCCTGCGGATTGCAGACATCGTAGACTTTGCACTCTGTGGCGAAGTCTATGCCCTTGGACTTGAGCGTTTCCTTGAGATCGTGAACGTGAAGAACTCCGAACTTATGGCGGGCTGCCGCCTCGCGCAGTCTGGTGTCGACTTCGGCCGATGAGCGGGATGAATGCTTGCTGTAGATCATGGTGACTCCTTAGGCTTCATCTGAGTTGATTCCACGAGACCCCTGATTGATTCGCTTTTCGTGTTTCAAGCAGCACAGGGAATGCACGATGGCTGCGGAGGACCCGCGAAAACTGTAGTCCGCTGGATGCTCGAAGCGCAGCAAAGGTGACATGCCGTTGGAGCAATGAGAATTAAACGTAAGCGCATGATTAAAGAAGACTTGCGTTTTAAGGAGAGTGTCTGATCGCCGAAGCCGGTCAAGCTTTTGTCCACCGCTTTGAACGGGGCCGCGCGGAAATAGGGGTGGCAACCTTTCATCCCGCGGACGCTGGTTTGTGCCTCCGGCCGGATGGGGACAGATTCCAACCTCAAGGGCTGGCGCCCTCGCTTGGAGCCATACCGGCCAGCGCTTGGAACTCAGAGCTAAGAGCCCATCGCGTTTCCGCCACAATCGTTGTGGCCGCACCTGCATATGACGGCCGTCGTCTTGCCCGCGGTCCCCTCGCAGTGAGCGCTGCAATATTTTGACTTGTCGGTCACAATGCAAGTGCAGACGGGATTGGCGCATTTCCTGGGGTTCGTGCTCATAACTTCCCCTTCCGGGCTGTCTGGATCGTCCGTGCGGCGCACGGCCTGCCATTACAGTTCCCACTTGCGGCCTAAGCATAGCATGGAAATGATCTGTTGTAGCCACCTTGATGGGGCGTGTCATCCAAAGTACCGTTGCAGCGGCGAGGGGCGCATCTATTGGGAAGGAATTGCGATGCCCGGTGGAAAGCCTTAACTCCAGTTAACGGGCAGTGGGTGCTTCAGTGCCGAGGAAAGACTTCGTGGAAAGACTTCTTCTGCCCTTTTCCCCTTTCAAGTGCTGAGACTAGCTCTTGCTTGGCGCCGCAATTCCGGCGCGGCGAACGCCGGCTTTGTGGAGCGATCACGGATAGATGCCGCGAAGCTTCACGGCCTCAGCCACGCGCCCAATGCCGAGCATATTGGCGGCAAGACGCATTGGAACTTTTTGGTCCAGATGGAGCTTCAGCACATCGCGGAATGCTGTCTTCATCACGCGCTCCAGACGGTTGTAGATATCCTGCGCCTCCCAGAACAGGTGCTGCTCATCCTGAACCCATTCGAAGTAGGAGACGGTGACGCCGCCGGCGTTGCACAGAATGTCGGGAATGACAAAGATTCCTTTGCTTTCGAGAATCCTGTCAGCCGAGGGCGTAAGAGGCCCGTTCGCCGCTTCGGCGACAACTCGGGCACGGACTTTCTCCGCATTGCCGGCATGGATGGCGTTTTCAAGCGCTGCCGGCACCAGGATGTCGCACGCCATTGCCAGCAGTTCGTCGTGGTGGATCTCTTCACTCTCAGGAAAGCCCCGCACGTGGCCTGTGAGGCGCTTCATACGCATCAATTCAGGAATATCAAGCCCTTCACGGTTATATACGCAGCCGGTCGAGTCGCTCACGGCGACCACTTTGGCGCCTGCTTCGTGAAGTAACTGCGCGGCAATGGAGCCGGCGTTGCCGAAGCCCTGCACGGCCACGGTGGCGCCTTTTAACTGCAGGCGCAGATGCTCGCAGGCGCACTCGATGATGTAGGAGACGCCGCGTCCCGTAGCTTCGCTGCGCCCGAGCGAACCGCCAAGGCTGATGGGCTTTCCGGTCACCACTCCAGGAATCGGGTAGCCTTTGGTCATGCTGTAGGTATCCATGATCCAGGCCATGGTTTGCGCATTCGTGTAGACGTCAGGTGCGGGGATGTCCTGTTCGGGTCCGATGATGGGGAGGATCGAACTCGTGTAGCGCCGTGTCATTCGCTCCAATTCGCCCAGAGACATGTGTTTGGGATCGCAGGTAACGCCGCCCTTTGCGCCGCCAAAGGGGATATTGACGACCGCGCATTTCCAGGTCATCCAGGTCGCCAGTGCTTTAATCTCGTCGAGCGTTACCTGGGGGTGGTAACGAATGCCGCCCTTGGCCGGCCCGCGCACCGAGCTGTGCTGCACGCGGTAGCCCTCGAAGCGATGAATATGACCATCGTCCATGCGTACGGGCACCGTCACCGTGAGCATGCGCTCGGGATACTTGATCATTTCGCTGGTGTCCGAGTCCAGCCCTAACCTGTCCGCCGCCGCGTCGAAGTTCTCCAGGGCAACGTCATAGGCATTGCCTTGAGCCGTTGTCGCCGTGACCATCGCTCTACCCTCCTTGCCTGAGCCATTGGCCGAGGGTCTTTCGCATGGGGCCCGCTCAGGCGATATGCATCTCTTCCTGCCGGATTGAATTCCAGCCCTGCTCCTGCACAGGGCGATAGATAGGCAGCAGCCACTTGCGATATTCCTGCAAATGCCCGCGTGTCGCATCGAAATACAACTGACGAAGCTGGCGGCTTACCGGACCAATCGCTGCGTCCCTTACCGGCCGATGATCCACGCGCGTCACAGGCGCGACGCCCACCGCCGTTCCGGTGAGGAACAGCTCGTCGCATACATACAGTTCACTGCGATCGATGGCGCGTTCGGCAATCGGTATCCCAAGCTCCCGCCGGGCCAGTTCGATGACGGAGTCGCGCGTAATGCCTTCCAGCACATTTTCGGTGACCGGAGGCGTGACCAAACCGCCCTTGCGCACCATGAAGAGATTGCAGGTTGTGCCCTCGGCAACATGCCCGCTCTCATTGAGGAAAATGGCTTCATCGAAGCCGCTGCGCTTGGCGTCGTCGCTAGCCAGCGCGCTGTTGACGTAAGCGCCGCAAATTTTGGCGCGCGCCGGGATGGCGTTGTCTTCAATGCGCCGCCACGAGCTGATGCCTGCGTGCAAGCCATTCTCACTGTGCAGATATTCGCCAAAGGGAAGCGCGATGACAGCGAAGGCATCCTCATCGTCCGGACCGACGCCGATCCGTTCGGCGCACTTGTATGCGAG
The DNA here is from genome assembly GCA_021811745.1 of Acidobacteriota bacterium. The sequence continues at coordinate 663 of JAJZNH010000618.1, read as the reverse complement.
CGGGCGGATATAGACATTCGTCCGGAACCGGTTGCGGCGCATCAACTCGACAGTGATCGAGCACAATTCCTTCGGCGAGGGCGGAACGTCGATGTGGAGGATTCCGCAATTTTCCCTCCAGCGCTGGTAGTGTTCCAGCGGACGCATCAGGAACAGCTCCTGCGCATCTTCATCCCAATGCGCGCGGATTCCCTCAAAGACGCCGGTGCCGTAGTGCAGGGCGTGAGTCAGAATGCCGACGCGCGCTTCGCTCAGTGGCATGTATTGTCCACCGAAGTAAACAATCAGGTTCGGATCTGCTTCAGCTTTCATGGCAAGACCTCTTCGCGCGCTTCCGTGTAGATTTTCCGGCCCAGATCGAGCGCGCGCTCGTCCAGGGCCACCCACCGCGGATTCTTTACCAGGCGCCGCAGCGCGGCGTCGACGCTTGCGCAGGGCAGAACATCCGCAATTTCCAGCAACGCGCCCAGCATCACCATGTTGCTCGCACGCGGGTCGCCCAACTCATCGGCCAGGCGGGTGAACGGCCGCGCGAGTACATGGACATCCGCGCGCTCATACTCCGGCGGGAACGTCTCGCCGTTGTAGATGATCCATCCTCCGGGACGGACGCTGGCATCGAACTTGCGCAGAGACGGCTCGTTCATCGCCACCAGCACATCG
>JAJZNH010000863.1 GCA_021811745.1 Acidobacteriota bacterium | reverse complement strand
TTCATCCTTCTGCTGGATTGCGGTATGCCCGAGGCCGAGGCGCAAATCAACCGCCTGAGCAATTGGGTCTTCGGCAGCTACACCATCGGGGAAAAATCCGGCTCCACGAAGATATGGGTGGACGCTTCCATCGGTCTCGCCGAGCACATGCCCGGGGAAACCATCAAGGATCTCCTCGTCCGGGCAGATACGGCCATGTACCAGCGCAAAATTGCTTCACGCGGCAAAAGAAAAACCGCTCGCAATTAGAGCCCGGGGGATTCCGCCCTCTGGTGCTCAGCGTCTCACTGCAGCACTCCGAACCAGAGGATTCCTGCCCTGGTTTCACCGATCCATTTTGGGAGATCGTCCTCCGCTGTCCCATTCGAGGAATCGATCTAAATTCTTTTCATCCTCAAATCTTGAGTTCCACCCTGCCGTACGGGATGGTGGAGGAGGGCCATTTGTTAGCACATGCTAAGCAGTCTTTTCGAGAGGGAACTGGGATCAGTCAGGGTCTTTGAGACGCTGGCGCGAGTGGAGATGCCATGAGGTTATTGATCGCGGAAGATGACAAATCACTGGGAGTGTTCCTGACCAGGGGGCTGGAGGCGGATGGACATAGCGTTCGCCTGGCCCGTGACGGAGGCGCGGCCGTTGAGGCATTTCGTGAAGAGATGCCCGATCTGACCATCCTCGACCTGAACATGCCTGTCAAGGACGGCGAGCAGGTGCTCGAAGAGGTTCGCGCCCTCGATGCCGACCTGCCGGTTCTGATACTCACCGCGCGGCAGGAGGTCGAGACGCGTGTGCGTTGCCTTGACCGTGGCGCCGACGACATGATGATCAAGCCCTTCAGTCTTCATGAGCTCCGCGCGCGCTGCCGTGCGCTGTTGCGGCGCAAGCGCGAGGCGCGGCTGCTCGTGCGCGCCGGCGATCTGGAACTGGACCGGCTCGATCACACGGCCCGGCGCGGCGGGCGTCCGGTTGTGCTTACCAACAAGGAATTTGCCCTGTTGGAGCATCTGATGCTTAACCGTGGCCACTGCCGCTCGCGCGTGGAATTGCTGGACGCGGTCTGGAATCTGGAGCCGGCGCAGACCACCAATATAGTGGATGTCTATGTCAACTATCTGCGCCGCAAGCTCCAGGATCCGTCTCCGGGCCAGTTGATTCGGACGGTGCGCGGGCGGGGTTACATGATTCCTGCGGAGCCGGAGTTGATCGCTATCCCACCGGCCGCAATTTCCGTTTCCGGAGCTGGCGCTTCTCTGCCGGAGCAGACCTTACACGATGCGAATTGACGTCAAGCGGCATTTCATCCGCTGTTCGACCCAACACGATTTGGAGGATTCCGATGCAACCTGTACCGTTTTCTGCCGTTTCCGCATCCGTTCGCACACGCTCGCGGACCGCCTTGATCGCCAGCGCCGACAGCAGCTTCCGCCAGCGGCTCTCGCACACGCTTTCCGGCTTGCGCTGGCAGGTGCGCGAAGCTGCGGGCGGCGCACAGGCCTGGGCAGAGGCGGAAGCCGCGCAGCCCGACGCGGTCATCATCGATTCATGGCTCCCCGATCTCGATCTGGCCGAGTTCCTCAGAGACTTCCGTGGCGCCTTTCCCCGCGTGGATCTTGTCACCGCGGAGGGAGCTTCCACGCCGGAGAGCCCACGCGGACCATATCGTCAGGAACTGCTCTATGCTTTACGCCGCAGCCAGGATGCCGATACGGCGGCGTGGAATGTGGCGCCCGCGCTCGACGAACCGGAGGCTCTGCCACTCTGCACGGATCCAGCGTGCCCGCAAACGGACCCGCAGCCGGTTCCTGTCCTTCCATCCGGAGCCCCGTCGCAGAGTGCCGTATCCGGGCAATTGCCTCCTGCCACCGTCCCGGCCAGCCGTGCGCATCAGCCCGCACAAAAACACGTGTCCGCTGCCTGCGAGCGGTTGCCGGAACTTATTGGCAGCGCCTCATGCATGCTTGAGGTCAGCCGCCGCGTGCGCCTGGTGGCGCCGCGCTCAACGCCGGTGCTGATCGAGGGACCGACCGGTTCGGGCAAAGAGCTGGTGGCCGAGGCGCTGCATCGGCTGTCATCGCGCAGCCGCAAGCCCTTCATCGCGATCAACTGCGCAGCCATTCCGGAAGCGCTTCTGGAGGCGGAACTTTTCGGGCACACGCGCGGCGCCTTTACCGGCGCCGTACAGGGACGCACGGGGCGCATCGAGGCTGCCGATGGAGGCACGCTCTTTCTCGATGAGATCGGCGAGATGCCGCTGGCATTACAAGCCAAGCTGCTGCGTTTTGTCGAATGCGGGGAGTTGCAGCGCGTGGGCGACAACGAGACCGTCAAGGTGGATGTGCGCATCGTCGCCGCAACCCACCGTCCGCTGGCGCAGCATGCCGCCTCGGGCAGCTTCCGCTCCGATCTCTACTACCGTCTGGCGGTCTTCCTCATCCGCACCCCCTCGCTGGCCGAGCATGCCCAGGATCTACCTCTGCTGGTGAACCACTTCATGGAAAAGATGGGCCGCGAGGAGCCCGTCAAGCGTGTGGACGAGGGGGCGCTGGCCAAGCTCGCCGCGCACGGTTGGCCAGGCAATGTCCGTGAACTGGAGCATGTTCTGGAGCGAGCCGTGATTCTTGCCGGAGATGAACCCGTTATCACCTCGCGGGAGATCGACTTTGGGCTCACGGTGAACTGAGCGCGGATCAAAAGGGAAAACGGCAAGACGGGAGGACTGAATGATCATGCAGATTGAAACACGGCTGAGCGACGAGCTGGCCCGTTACCTCGACCTGGCTTCCGATGAAGCCAAGCTGACCGCGGCCAACATGGCGAATATCGACACTCCCGGCTTCCGTGCCGTGGGCATGAACTTCGAGGCCGAGATGCGGCAGGCTATCGGCGACGTGGATCAGGGGCGCACTCCGGAGCCGGTACGCGTGACCGAAGTGGGCGGACTGGTTGCGCGCCCCGACGGCAACGATGTCTCGATGGATCGCGAGAGCCTGAATCTGGCCGAAGCGCAACTGAAGTTCAAAACCGGAGTGGCCCTGCTGCACCTGGAGTACCAGCGCGTTCTCGATGCCATCCATGCCGACAAATAGCGGCATTGCGCAGAAACGGATCTGTTGCGGAAGGAGATGATGAAATGAACCTCTTCGGATTGATGGACACCTCAGGTGGGGCGATGCAGGCCGAGCGCATGCGCGCCGAGGTGGTGGCGGCAAATATGGCCAATGCCGAGACCACGCGCACCGCTTCGGGTGGTCCATACCGCCGCCAGGAAGTGGTCTTTGCCGCCGATCGCGGTGATCCGGGTTTCCTGCACTCCATGAATGCCGCTTCCGGCGGCCTGGCAGAGGGTTCGCTGGTTTCGGCGGCGCTGCCCTCGATCAGCCCGCTCGGTTCCGACGCGGTGGCGCCGGGCGTGCACATTGCGCAGGTGGTTCAGGATCCCTCGCCACCGCTCAAACGCTACGATCCCGGTCATCCCGATGCGGGGCCGGACGGGTATGTCGCTTATCCGGACATTAATCCACTCACAGAGATGGTGGACCTGATGGGTGCGACGCGTGCGTACGGCCTGAACGGCTCCGCTGTGCAGGCCGAGAAGGGCATGATCACGTCGGCCCTCGATATTGCGAAGAGTTAAGAACTGAAGAGTTAAGGACGTGGAGAAGCAGCGTAATAGCCATGTCCACATGATTTTGTCATCGAACTGTTGATCCTGGATGCCCCGGGTTTCATCCGCCGCGGCGGACGAGACCCGAGACCATAGACTCATGCTGGCACGGCACCACGAACCAGGACATGGGAAAGAACACAGGAGGGACTTGTTGATGCTATCCGCTTTGAATGCCACCGTGGCTGCCTCCGGCGCGGGATCTTCCGCTTCCGGTATGGCGGAGTTGTCCGAGCCGGGCGCAGCGCTGACCAGCAGTGGCGGCGGCTCAGCGCCGTTTGCCGATTTGCTCACCAGCGCGGCTGGTCATGTGGCGCAGCTTGAAGATCAGGCACGCGCCTCGATCGACGGCCTGATGACCGGCTCGGGCGTGGATGTGCACGAGGCGATGATCGCCGCGCAGAAGGCAAGCATGGCCTTCGATCTGGCGCTGGCCGTGCGCAACAAGGCGGTGGATGCTTACCAGCAGGTGATGGGAATGCAATTCTGACGCTCTGCCGGTCGATAGGGGAGCTTTAAGCAAGCCGGAATTGAAGTGACTTGGAGAGATAGCGG
>JAJZNH010000545.1:2257-4241 GCA_021811745.1 Acidobacteriota bacterium | reverse complement strand
GGGCTCGGATGCGGCCTACGGCGCGCGGCCGTTGAAGAGGGCCTTGCAGCGCATGGTGCAGGACCCGCTGGCGATGAAGATCCTCGACGGCGAGGTGCTGCACGGCGCGCATGTGCGGATCGACGTGGATCGCGGCTCGAACCAGTTGGTCTTTGAGCCGATGGGGCGGGAGGCGATGGCGTAAGACAGCAGCAGTGCGAGTAGGCCAGCAAGTAATCGAACAGGCTCCGTTCTGCGGAGCCTGCTCCCTCCGGAACCTGGCGGGCCTTATTTCACCGGGAACGCAATAACTCCGGTGCGATTCGGTCTTCCTGTCCTTTTCCACCGGCCGGAGATGAGAATTTCCGTGCTCTATCTCCGGGTTCCTTCGCTGTTCCTCTTCCGGAAGACAATCTTCAGCTCACGCCGCCAGTGCTCACTGAGCGCGACCAATTCCCATTCCACCTCGGGTGCGAGATAACGCAGCACCGGTTCATTCGCAGGATGAATACGCAACGCCGGCGCCGCGAGCAAGAGCCGCGGCGGCAGTGGCGAGATCTCCGCGCCTGCGAAGTACCCCTCGCGCTCGAAAGCTGAGAGCGGCTTGCTGCCGCCCACCGCCTTCCGGTCGCTATTCAACGCGCGCACGCGAATCCAGTAGTCGAGCGCCTGGAGCGGCAGGTGCAGGTCTTCGTTGGCCTTCAGTTCTATCACCGTGAGCCGTCCGTTACGGTCCAGCGTCAGCAGGTCCAGCATGGCGCGGTCTCCGATCGAGAGCGCCGGCACCTGCGAATACAGCAGGTCACCGCGCAAGCCCGGCAGCAACTCGCCAATCCCCGCGCGAAACTCCGCATCGAGCCACCGCTCCGGCGCCATGCGAAAGAGTGGATCGTTGTGGTCTCCGCCGGAATACCGGCTGCGGAAGAGCCGCGCGCACAATTCACGGTAAAGTTCTTCGTTCTCCGGTGTGAGCGGCGTCTCATTCGCGCCCGCGCCAAAGGCCGCCTCGTCCTGGTACGCAAACGAGTGCGCCGCCGCGCCATGCCGCACACGCGCAAATTCCAGTCCGTGCAGCAGCAGCGCCACCTCCGTAGACGATCGGGCGCGAACTTCGATCCGCTCCCTGGCCGCCTGTGGCGTCAATGCCAAAAGCCGGTCGATGCTCTTCCGGCAACGCCCGATGGCCGCTTCCGCCGAAAAGTCGTGAACCAGCCGCGATTCCACGTTGCCGGTGTCACGAAAATCCACCGGGGCAAGCTCTTCGCTGCGTTCGTCCAGGGTAAAAAGCTGAAAGCCGGCGGCGGCATGATTCAGCCAGGCCATTCTTTCCGCCGTGGTGCGCCATGCCCCAGCCGGCACAATCACCTTGAGTCCGCCAAAGTGCCGCCGCTGGTCCCCGTGCTGCCGGCAGTAATCGAGCCAGAGAATCCCCAGCGCAAGAACGCCGTCCACCATCGCCGCGGATTCCGCGGCGCCCACGCCGATCACCGCATCCGCGGCCGCTCCCTTCAGCAGCCGCCCGCGCGTGTAAGCCGGCCCGAAGCTGTGCTCCAGGTCCATGGCCGAGCGCATGCCGTCTACCTTGGAGCCGATAAAGTTGCGAGCCAGAACCCGCTCCAGCAGCCGCTGGTAATTGCGGCGCGCCGCCTCGCGCGCCGTGGGCGTGCGGCGATCGCTGGTGGGCACCAGCTCCAGCGCCTGCGGACGCGCCATACCCATCCGGCGGGTCATCAGGCGCAGACAGTGTGCGCGCTCCTGCACGTCCACGACCGTGCGCATCAGGTTGCGCTCCTCGCTCCAGAACTGAAGGAGGCAGCGCCCGTGCGATTCGCTTACCGAGTAGCGGGCAGCGCGCAGGTCGAAGAGGACGCGCCCATCCTCAAGCAGCGCGGCTGCGGGGTGGTCCGCCAGATAGGCTTCAATGTTCTGCGCCAGCCGTGCCGGCGAAGCTGCCTCGACCGCAGTTGCCACGCCCTGCCCTACCACCCCTGCCGCGCGCGCAGGC
>JAJZNH010000545.1:0-2247 GCA_021811745.1 Acidobacteriota bacterium | reverse complement strand
CTGCCAGCGTCTGCTTGCCCCTCTCGGGATGGACGTAACCCTTCTGGAAATCCTCGCCGGAGAGGGATTCGAGCAGCGCTGCCCAGCGTTCGTGCAAGCCATCGATCAGCATCAGAGAACCGCTGACAGGCAGGCGGTTATCGGTCAGCCTGGCCCATGCGGATTCGTCATAGGCCTTGATTGTCGGCCAATCCTCCGTGAGCGCATGTTTGAAACGGAGGAAGGCATTGGCATGGCTGTCGGCCAGGTGATGGACGACCTGCCGCACCGTCCAGCCACCCTCGCGGTAGGGAGTATCGAGTTGCGCATCGTTAAGCCCGGACACCGCGGCGCGCATGCGCCCGGGAATCTGGCGCAGATTTTGAATCTGCCCGGCGCGCATCCCAGGCGTACTTTCCGCCGGCGGACTGAAACGGCCAATGGGATAGCGAAGATCATCACTGTTGGTCATGGCAGGAACTTTACCATGCCGCCTTGCCGCAATGAAACCGTTCTGTCCGCACTGACGCTGAACTCAGACGCCTGCGGAATCCTGGCGATCTTCAGGCATGCTTCTTTTTCTTCTGGTGAACCTGGGGATGAGCCTGAGGGTGCCGAACGCGGGGATGGCGAGCGACCAGGTGCTTCACACGAGGGTGTTGGGCGTAAGGATGCCGGACGCGAGGGTGGTGAGCGACGAAGTGATGGACGCGAGGATGCTCAGGGCGTGGGTGACGCTGGCGCCGGACATGAATGTGATTGTGATGGAGATAGTGAATGTGAACGCGATGGCGGTGGTGACGATGAAACAACGGGAAGCCGAACGCCGGGCTGGCGATCATAACGGACAGCAGCAGAACGGCAAGAGATTTCTTCATGGCATGAATCTAGCACGGGGAACGCCGTTGGCGGCAGCAGTCTTTTCAGGCGAATCCAAAACGGAAACAGGCGCAGCCCGCGCGTATGCCTTGCCTGCATGCGGCGTACACTGGAATTACGATGACTCATACGGCTGCTTCCCCGCACCCCAACCACAAGCGCTACTTTTTTGAGAAGTTCGGCCTCACCGAACGTCTGCTTGAGAGCTGCTTGGGCGAAGCCCTTTCGGCCGGCGGCGACTATGCCGACCTCTACTTCGAGTCCGTCACCGCGACCGCTCTCGGCGTGGATGAGCAAATCGTCAAGTCGGCCAGCCAGGGAACCAGCGCCGGCTGCGGCATCCGCGTTCTCTCAGGCGAGCGCACCGGCTACGCGTATACCGACAATCTCAGTCCCGAGCGCCTGCTCCACGCCGCCCGCACCGCCGCTCTCATTGCTTCCGGGCCGGCGAAGCAGCCGGTGCAGGGATTCGTCGAGACGCCATCCGCCAACCTCTATCCGATCCCTCTGGGCGGCTACGACCTTGACCTTGCCGCCCGGCTGGAGCTGGTTCTGCGCGCCGACCGCGCCGCCCGTGCCTTCGATCCACGCATCGTCCAGGTTCGCGCCAGCTACTCCGAGGAGCTGCGCCGCATCCTTGTTGCCGCCTCCGACGGCGCCTTTGCCAGCGACACCCAGCCTCTCTGCCGGCTCAATGTCTTCGTCATCGCCAGGCAGGAGGCCATCACCACCAAGGGCGCGGCGGGTGGCGGCGGCAGGGCGGGATTAGAACAATTTACAGGGAATAAAAGCCCGGAGGGCCTGGCCCATGAAGCCGCCCGCGGCGCCATCCTGCAGCTTGGCGCCATCCCCGCTCCCGCCGGCGAGATGCAGGTCGTCCTCGGCCCCGGGTGGCCCGGCATTCTGCTCCACGAGGCGGTGGGTCACGGGCTCGAAGCCGACTTCAACCGCAAGAAGACCTCGGCGTTTACGGGGCTCATCGGCCAGTCCGTAGCCAGCCCCAAAGTCACCGTGGTTGATAACGGAACCATCGCCGGCCGCCGCGGTTCACTCAATGTCGATGACGAGGGCTCGCCTACGCAGGAGACGGTGCTGATCGAAAACGGTATCCTCAAGGGCTATCTCTCCGACAAGCTCTCCGCGCGACTCATGGACATGCCCAACACCGGCTCTGGCCGCCGCGAAAGCTATCAGTCAATCCCCATGCCGCGCATGACGAACACCTACATGCTCTCCGGCGAGGATGCTCCCGAAGATATTCTGCGCTCGGTCAAGCGCGGCCTCTACGCCGTCAACTTCGGCGGCGGCCAGGTCGACATCACCAACGGCAAGTTTGTGTTTTCGGCATCAGAGGCGTACCTGATTGAAGACGGCAAAGTCACCGCCCCG
>JAJZNH010000834.1:3937-4241 GCA_021811745.1 Acidobacteriota bacterium | reverse complement strand
CCAATCAGATACGCCAGCCGCTGCGTCAGGTGCGTGGCATGGGTCTGGGCTGCGGGATTTCCCAGGCCGCCAAGGATCTGCACAACCTTGTTGGCGCTTCCCGTCTTGGTGGGATGCATGGCGTTGATCATCTCCAACAGGGAAGCGCTCCACGACGAGATCCCAATCACTTCTCCCGGCTTAATGGCCAACTCCATAAAATAGGCGCCCGCGCCGCCGATGTCGCGCACGATCTGCCCTTCATCGTTGGTCACGGAATCGACGACCACCGCCTCGCGCAGGCCAAAACGCGACTCCAGCGCCT
>JAJZNH010000834.1:0-3927 GCA_021811745.1 Acidobacteriota bacterium | reverse complement strand
GAATGCCGCTTGGTACGGTCACGCGGATGCGAATGATCCCCGCCTCGTAAGCCTTCTTCAATAGGCGCGATACCGTGGACTGATGGATGTTAAGCCGCTCGGTAATCTCCGACTGTCGAATGGATTGTGCATAATACATGCGCGCAACCTTCGTCATCAGCCGGATCTTATCGTTCTGGGCCATGTAGATGATCCTAAATCACCGTCAGGCTGGCAGCCGGGACAAGAGGAAGCGGCATTCCATCCGGCGATGTCGGCGACGCACAGTGCCTCACGCAAACTGCGCTTCTCTCAAGCTGGTAAGGCCACCTTAGCGCGAATGCCCTTACCTGCCGGACTGATGAGGCGCAATCTTGCCTACGAGCCTCACTGTAACAATCTGGTGTGGATGAATGGTCACTTCGAAGGCATGGGGGCCAATCCGCTGTAACTCTTTCTGGTCGCGCTCCACCGCGTCGGTTTCGATTGCTTCCTGAAGATCGAGGAGCGGAGTTTGCACATTCACTTTCCGCTTCGCACCGCCAAGATCCAGCAGGCGAAGGATCGTGCCGTTTCCATCTTCCGCCGGCTTCCAGTCTTCCACCAAAAGATCAGGATCGTTGAGATTCAGGTAACTAGCCTCGATCACGCCTGCATGAGCCGGAGGAGGAAGCGCCTTGTCCTGTCTGGTAACCAGGTCGAGTTCGAGCGGCGTGGCTTCATCCCAGCCCATCCGGCTCAGCGCCGCAGCATCTGTGGATGCCGCGCTTGTAATCAGATAGCGGAGCCGCAGATGACCGCTCTGTTCAGCGTTATAATTCGTACTCCAATAGTTATTCATTGCGTAAGAAAAGATCGTGCCCGGCCTGTGCCCGAACTGCGCGGGCCATGCTCCGCGATAGATGTCGCCGAGTGTTACGAGTGGCGCGTCCAGCGGCATCACAGTGGCTGATCGTTGATTCTGCTCAACCGATACCCAGTGCTGCACGGAGAACCACTCGTGGCCCGCGCCGGGATACATGTTCTTTGCCGGATCAACGACGCCATTTTGAATCTCGTACTGGAATCGCGGCTGATCCATTGCGAAGGGAAAAGCGAAGTAAACCGCTTCGCGGGTTCGCACCGCCTTCTTGTCAATGTCCTCTATAAATTCAATCTTCTTTGCATCATCGAAGAGACGAATCTCTGTGTTGACGGCAGGCGTGTTTGTATCCGTAGACTCCATGCGCGCGAGCCATCCATACGGCGTTCGCGTGACGGAAATCAGATGGCCGCCGCGCGCTCCATTGACTTGCAGAGTTGGTTCGAGTTCCAACGTCCGATACTGCAGCAGCGTGTTCGGTCGCTGGTCGCCGCCGGAGACATAGAGATACTGGCCAAAGCGGTAGGGGCTCTGCTGATTGACGAGTTCGCGCTTAAGCTGCTTGTCATAGATACCGCGTACCGCGCCGCTGGCAGGATCAAGCTCTACGCGATAGTAGCGGTTCTCGATCGTATTTGTTCGTTTCGTCGCCTCTGCAGGCACCGGCGCCTTTGATGGCACAAGCTTATAGACCTTGTAACCAAACGCCGGAACGCCTGTGGCCAGGAAACGCACGCGAAGCAGATTCTCGCTTTCACGCACCACTTCCACTGGAACAACAGCGCCAGTCGCAGGATCGACAATCTCCCGTCCTTTCTGGAGATCGAATGAAGCCAGCGCGCTCCTCTTCCAGTTAAGCGTATTAAAGACAATCAGGCTGCCGCGCCCGGCTGGAATGGCGTTGGCAAGCTCAGCCATGCTGTTGCGGGCAACGTAGTCTGTGATCTGGCGCGCATTGATGGCATACATTTCCTTGACCTTCGACTGCCGTGCCGTTTCTTCACTGCTCGGATCGGAGTAGGCGTCATGGGAGTCCCAGGTGTGCTCATCCATCAGCACAATGTCGGTCCACATGCGATCGAGGTCCAACTTATCGGCTGCCAGGCGCGGACTTATCATCGAGGTGAGCGTAGACAGTTTCTCCGCCGAAGGCGCACGGCTCTCGTTTCCGCGTTCCATGGCTGCATAGCGCGCGCTCGCCGCAATACCGTCCTCCCAATAAGGCCCTCCATCGCCGCTCACAGTGGGAATGTTGCCGCCAAACTGATCGGCAATGTGCTTGAGCGCGGCATAGAAGCCGGAGTAGCGAATCGCCGGATAGGCAAACTGCCGGTTCCATTGCGCAGCCAGCTCGGCCTGTTGCGGGAAGAGATCGGTATTTTCCTGCTGGGTGCCAAAGAGAATGACGGCATCGGCGCGGTAGCCGGGATGCTCATAGGTCTTCAGGAACACCGGAATCGTCTCGCGCCCGGCGTTCACCTCAGGTGGTGTGCCAAAGAAAATTCCGCCTTCCCAATAATGACGCCCATACCAGAACAACACTTTGCCGCCATCCGGACCAACCCACCAGAACGGCGAGTTCTCATTTAATCGCCCCTGAATAAGCACCGGGCCGCGCGTGAGATGGCCGTTCGGCCCAGCCACGAAATAGTGAATGCCGGCAGCAGCCAGGATGGAAGCATAGGACCAGGAATAGGTTGGAACGTCACTGATGTCAGCGTAGTTAAAAGGCGTCCCGTGAAGACGGCTGAACTGCGCGCTTGCGTACAGCGACCGGATGAGCGTCTCGGCGGTAGGAAAGCCGGTCAGCAAATTAGCATACTCAGCCGGAACAAACAATTGCCCGTCCTTCATCGCGCTAATCGCGCGCTGCTGGTCGGCAACGGAGCGGGTCTTCATATACTGAGCCAGATCCCACGATCCATCGACGCTATAGCAGAAGCCGGGATGACTCTTCGCAAAATCCATCCCTTCGTCCATTGCTTGCGTCTGGATGGCGGCAACCTTCGGCTGGTAGTCGGAATAACCGACATCGAGGTGGATGTGGGGCACAAGATAGAGGGTCCACTTCTTTTGGGGATCGATGCTTTGCTCTCTGCTGAACTGCTGTCCGCTTATTGTCCACCCAAGGTGCGCTGTGGTTCTGGCAGGAAACTCCGGCACTGCGAACTCGATCCGTTCTTCTCCAAAGTCTTCTCCGCCGTGGAACTTCCGCTTCCATTCATTCTTGCCGACCGTTAGCTCGACGCTGTCACCGGAGCCGAATTTCTCTTTTCCCCGGATATACACATCCACCAGTTCTTTCAGATTTCCCGGCTGGCCCTGATAAAAGACAGTGGGCGTAATTGCCGCGGAAGACGCTTCTGGAAGTTCCGACGCCGGAGCCTGATCAAGCTCAATCGCATCGTAGGTCAGGCTCGCATCCGCAACTGCCCTGCCCGGCTCCTGAATCACCTGGAATGTGATGGTGTTGACGCCGGATCGGAGGTAGCTGCCGGGAAAATCGAAGGCAACATCCGCGGGCGCATGGACAGACTGGAAGGTGTCGTCTGAGTCTCCCATGTGCGCATCAAGCGGCGACTCGATATAGAACATGCCGCACCTGCCGTTTATGCAAACGCGCAGCGGGGGCACGCTACGGCTCTCGATGAGCAGCGACACATGCAGACGGTAGGCTGCGGCCGGCGCACTCGGAATTGTGAACAGAATTGCGCGCGGCGCCGCCGCCATCGATGCGCGGCCTCGGAGCGAAGCCCCCATCATCGCGGCCGGCTGGACCCCGTACCAATCCGCAGCGGCGTGGGCGCTGTCTGCATTTACCTGCACTGCATTGCTCGGAAGCCCTTGAGCAAATTCCGTGGATGCGCCGTCAAACACGCCCAGCCGAAAAACAGTCTTCAAACTCCTCGACGGCTGGGCAAATGTGCATATGCACATCGAAGCAATACTACTTGCGAAGATCTTCTTTATTGAAATTTTCAATGTATTTTACCGTGGAAATGCCCAGCGGCCCACATCGGTAAAGATGCGCCGGCTCTTGTTGCAGCGGTGTCACAGTCGCGTTGCATGCCGCGCTGTCAGACGCT
>JAJZNH010000008.1 GCA_021811745.1 Acidobacteriota bacterium | reverse complement strand
CAGGATCGCTCCGCGCACGGTAAACGGCAGTCCGGCGACAATGCGCCGCGCGCCCCATTCGGGCGCGGCGCGGCGCAGCCACAGGGAGTACACCACACCCATCAAAAAGATCATGCCGGCCAGAATCGCGTGCCCGAACGGTCCCGCGATGCGTCCGAATCCCCAACGCACCTGCGGCGCCCAGATTTCGATCTGGTAGGGCTGCAAGGGCATGGCCAGTCTCTGCCACAGGTTGGTTTCCTTCACAAAGTCGTGCACGCTCAGCACCGCCACAATGGCCAGCAGCGTCACCACACGCTGGATGAATTTGCGCCGCATCGGCTCGCCATCGTCGTCCCGCTGCTCGAGCATCAGTTTTCCAATCATGTAGGGAAACACCGCCGTCAGCAGCGCGTTGACAAACATAAGCCCGCCGTTGGCCAAGTTGATGCTCAACTGCTGCGAGGCCGCCGAGTCGGCCGAAAACAGCCGTATCCAGTCGCCATTGGCGAGCTGAGTGCTCAAGCCCTCCGAGAGTCCGGCCGCCGCTGCCAGCAGGAGCACCCACAGGTCCATCCAGGCGAACCGCCAGCGCCGCATGCCGCCAGCCAGCAGCGCCAGCGCCAGCGGCACGATTGCGGCGTCTGCAAAGCTCAAAGGGGGCAGGTGCTTGATGCGCAGCACGTAGTACTGGGGCAGCAGCAGCAGCGTGGGCAAATAGACGTTCAGCAGCGCTTTGCGCGCTGTGCTCATCGCCAATACCGCCCAGCAGACCACTGCCGGAATCAGAATGATCAGCGCCATACCGTCCCACCGGGGAAATGCCGGACCTGTTAACCCTGAATGCGGGTCTGTGCGGAGACCACTTCCTGCTCGACGGCGATCCCAAGCCGAACCGGGCGCTGCTCTGCCTCTTGCGCCAGAGGGCGGCTGCGTAAAATGGCAGGCTGCCACTCGTCAAACAGGGGCTGCAGGCGCCAGGCGTGAAGCAGAAAGCGAATTTTGAAGTTCAGGTCCGCCAGCGAAAGCGAGAGGCCTGCCTCAAGCAGCTCACGGCGCACATCGAGCAGCACGCCGAAGCCCGCCGCTGTAGCTTGCCGCACCCGATTGAAGTGCACCACCATGACCTGGCCATTCGCAATGGCCGCGGCCACGGTCTCCTGCATTGGCCCCATCGTTTCGGCGCCAAGGCGCCCGTGAATTTGCACGTGCATGACCTGCGGAGTTGGCGAGGTGACGACGCGCGAGGGTCCAAAGTAGGGCCGCTGCATCCACGCCGCCAGCAGCGCCTGCGGGAGGCGCCGCCCCAATCCCAGAAAATCGCGCAGATACCGCGGGCCGAGGCGGGCCGGTTCCTGCACGAACCGCATCGCCCATTCCATGCCACAGCGCTGAATCCAGCGCGGCGCGCGGCGCGTGTCGCCTACAAGGATGTCGAAGCTGCCGCCTACACCCATCGATACGGGCACGCCCAGCCGCTTACGGTGCATCCAGATCCACTTTTCCTGCTTGGGATTGCCAAAGGCGACCAGCAGAATGTCGGGGCGGGCAGCATGGATGCGATTCAGAATCTCGTTGTGATCCATGCGGATCAGATTCTCTTCGGCGGGAGCATAGGTGCCTACGATATGCGTGCCCGGAGCGATGCGCTCCAGCAGTTCCTTGGCGCGATCGGCCACACCCGGCCTGCCGCCCAGCAAAAAGATCCGGTAGCCCTTGCGCGCAGAAAGCGCAGCCAGCCTGGGAACCAGATCGACCCCCGTCACCCGCTCAGCCAGCGGGCAGCCCAGGAGCCCCGAAGCCCACACCAGCGGCATGCCGTCGGGCAACACCAGCGTACATCCGGCCATGATCCGGTGCAGATGCTGATCGCCCAGCGAGTTCAGCCACACATCCACGTTGACCGGGCAAATCTGGTGCGTGCCGCCCGACTGAATCAGGCGATCCATCACCTCGACCGCATCATCGGCCGTAAGAGCGTTGATGGGCAACCCCATAATAGCAACGGGGTGCTGCCGATTGCTTGTCATCTCAAGCTTCCAATCCCCGCTCACTCGGGACCTCCGGTGTAAGCAGTGGGCAATATCGGCTTCTCCGAGATCCCTCCAAAATTTCCGATCGACGCCATCCCGTGTGCCTGCTTCCCTGTTGCTGGAATTCTGGGGACACCATGCAATGACGCCTTTCGAAAGAATGCCGGATCGGGGAGAACCGATGGTTAGAAGCTAACCGCTTGAGCGTTCCGCAGCAATGGCGCAAAGGTGGAAGCGAACAGGCTCAAGAACTATTCCATTAGACACTCAGTTACACAAAGAAACAGTAACTATTGTATGGTTACTTTAGATATTTTCGTAACGATTCAGGAAAGGTTGCCTGCCGCGATTGTGTAAGGCTGAGCAGGCTCTACCATTGGACCACAGCCATTGAGCAAGGTGGCAAGACCAACTCGTCGCCCGCGATCTGCTCGCTGCCGACAGTTACTTCGCGGCTCACCTCATTGGTCGCTTCCGGCCCGGAGCTGACCAGACGTGCAACGGTCGGATGCGATGCGGAAGTTAGCCCCGGTCCCTGCAGGCGAATGCGGCGCGCGCTGTGCAATCCGTAGTTAAAAACAACCAGCGCGTACTGCGCGCCATTGTGAAAACCGTAGGCGTCGACCTGGTGCACGTCCTCGAGATGCACGCCGTCGTTGCCGGGCGGCTGATCGCGCGTGGGATTCTCGCCGCTCACCTGGACCGCAACCAGGTCGCCGGCGATGGCGCGGTTGGCCAGCATCTCGGCGAGCAACTGCGGACGGTCGCGTTCGCCCATCACCACGACGCTGCCCCACAAGCGGACCAGCTTGCCGTCGGCGCGGCGAAACTCGTATTGCGGCAGGCTGAAGAGCGCC
This sequence comes from Acidobacteriota bacterium, assembly GCA_021811745.1. The sequence goes on along the minus strand of JAJZNH010000008.1, from coordinate 1,373 downwards.
TCGTCGCGCACGCCATGGTCGCGCATCATGCGCAGCATGTGTCCGGCCACGGCGATGCCGGCGGCGGCCGAGGGCGTGAGCCGGTCCAGCACCTGCTGGGGCGGATCGCCTTCGGTGGTGTGCAGATTGACCTCGTAAACGGCGAGTTGGCGTCCGCCCGCCGAAGCAGCGCTGCGGGCCACGATGCCGCTGCGCGACATCTGTTCCGGCTCCGCCAGCAGCGGGCCGTAAAGCTGGTCGTCGTTGGCCCACTGAGTGACGCTCATCATCAGGTAGGGTGCGATGGCCAGCGTATTGGCCGCGGGCGCGGCGGCGAGCAGCGCGGAATTGCGGTCAGGGTTGTACGCCTGCGTGCCCACCACCAGATCGAAGCGCGAGGCCGCCGCTCCGGCATCGACGCGAAACGCCGTGAACACGGCGTTGGCGCGCTGGCCATAGGCCGCGGGATCTTCAATCGATTCCCCTTCGAAACCGCCGTTCCAGGTTTCGTTTCCCAGTTCGATGTGGATAGTATGGAAGGCCTGCGTCCACGGTTCGACGCGACCCGCTTGGGCGCGCAGAGCGCCGCCGCGAGTGCTTGCGTTTCCGGCCAGGTATTCGACCAGCAACTTCGTCTCGTCCAGGCTCATGGCGGTGGGGACGACGATCCACGGCTCGGCACCCACCTCGCGGCACAGTTCCAGAAACTCCGGAATGCCCACGGGAATGTCTTCGACCTTGTTGTACCACGCATGAAAGCCGGGCCTCTGGCGCTCGAGCGGCGGCGCCAGCAGATTGTCGATCGTGCTGCCGATGCCGGCGTAGCTGGCCATCATGCGCAGCACGCCGGGATGCAGCCGCCGCAGCGTGTCCACCACCTGGTCGCGAAAGGCCGTGTCGTTGGCGGGATCGCCGCCGGTCTTTTCGAGATCCGCATCGTCCAGCAGCAGCGAACCACCCGTGACGCTGAAGCCCACTTCCACGCCGCCCGGCGGCAGGTTCACTTCGTTTGCGCTGAAGTCCTCGTTGTAGCTGGCCCATGCGCGCGTGAGGTGCACATCCTCGTCCAGGTAGCGCCGCATGCCGGAAAGGGTCCGGCCAACGTGCACGTGCACCACCGCCGAGCCGCGCAGCGCCTTGGCGCGGAAACTCAGCCGATAGCGCCCGCGCAGATGCACGAAGGTCATGCCCGCAGTCGAATCGAAGTACGAATTCACCTGCGCGGTCTGGCCCGGCCCGGCGGCTTCCATGCGCAGCGCCTGCTGCCCCGGCGCGCCTGGCGGCAGATCGTCGCGCTCGGCAAGCAATTGCGCGCCGCCTGAAACCCTGGGCCACCACCCCGCCGCGGGATCGCCCGGAAAACGCTTTTCCACTGCGATCCAGTCGCCCGAGCC
>JAJZNH010000274.1 GCA_021811745.1 Acidobacteriota bacterium | reverse complement strand
CAGGTGAATGCGCATCTATCTGAAAGGCAGTTTCAAGGTAGCGCCGGTCCCCAGACCGGCTGTCCTGGCGGCGTCCGTGCAGCCAGGCGACTCGCCAATCAACACTTCTTCAAAACGGCCCTCAAGGTCTTAGCACTTTGGATGAGGGTTCTTGAAGACAAGTTCGATCGGTACCCAGTCTGACAGGCTCTTCTCATTGATCTCAGCATCGTCGGCCTGGCTGGAGAGCGACGACCTGGCAAGCAACACGGATATCTTTACCTTTCCCTTGATGCAGTAAGCCTCGAGAAACTTCGACAGTGCCTTATTGGTTGCATCCATGTAGTCCGCGGAAAGGGCACCCTCCGCGCCAGAGATATCGACCGGGGCCATAACCATCTGGTTCATGATCGGCCGATCCTTCGCAATTCCTGATGTATCGAATCGCACCACAAGGGTGGCCCGACTCTCCAGTGCGTCAGGATTCGCCGTGTACTTGATGGTCGGAATGGTGATGCCCACCGAGTTCGGCTTGGCTGCATGCGTGTCAAATGCGAGATGGTAGGGAGCGCCCTGCCACTTGGGCTTAACGGGAACGTTGGTTGCGCTCTGCTGGCTGTTGCACGCCGCCAAAAGCGTCAATCCTGCAATCGCGAATATGATGCCCTTTCTCAAGTCATCCTCCTCGTTCCTGGAGCGTGTTTCAACGATGGCTCAGTGGACGAGAACTTTGATTGTTCAAGGGGCTGACGCCCGATCCGTTACAAAGCTCTTTCGGCACGAATGAAGTCGCGCCCCGCTTTAAAACGGACTCTTGAAACACGCTCCATGAAACAACGCGCCATCATATCACTCCGGCGCCTTATAGGAACAATGATCCGGCGATAGCGGTATTTACCCGATCTTTGCCTTGGGCATTAGCATCTTGCCTCCGCCGGTTATCCGCCTCGATCTTCACAAGCGCTTCCTGGCTATGTGCCCGGGTGGGGACAGGCATAGAGTCATTGCAAGGCTAATCCAATCCCTTCTGTTTCAGATATGCGGACATCAAATCGGCAATTTCGAGGTTATTGAGATCCGAGAAAGGAAAATGCGTGTTGCCGTGGATGCCGATTTCAGGCAGGTGAACGATCGTCACGTCGCCTCCATGGCGGTTGACCGCATCGCGCCAGAGCCGGGCCATGGCAAAGCGCACACGCCACTGATCCTGGCCCGGGTTTTCCGTCGGTTTGTCCGGAATGTAATCGCCGTAGTAGATGACGATGGGAATCTTCGTGAGCGCCATGAACTTCGAGAGGGGCACGCTCACATCTTTGAGCGGGGCGGCTGAACTTGGCATGGGCGGAGGTATCTCGCCCTCCGGAAAGGTGAAGTTGCTTCCCGGCTCGTAGGCAACAATGGCGCGGACGTTCGGGCTCTTCATCGCCGTAAACCAGCCGGGGCCTCCACCTTGCGAGTGGGTGACCAGGATAGCCGGGCCGATCTTCGTTAACAGCGCAGCGATGGAATCGGAGATAACGTCCAGGTCGAATGGGCCTGTATTCGGTGTCATCTGGCGGAAGTACTGATTCAGGGACTCGGGATCGCGCGGGAATTGCACGCCGGGAAAGTAGTTGGGCCACACGCCGATGCGGAATCTGTCATACCACTCCTGTTCGTCGGGCGTCGGTGTGATGGTCATGGGTTGCGCGCTTCGGCCCGCATTTCCACGACGGGGCTGATCGAGCAGATAGACCGAAAACCCGCGCCGCAGAAAGATGGTCTGGTAGCCTTCGCGGCCATCCGGCGTCGTTTCCCAGGTTTTGGAGAACTGTCCCGCGCCGTGCAGGAATACGAGGGGAAACTTACGCGCATTCGCGGGGATTTGGTAGGACACATAGGCGTGATCGCCGTGGAAGGTCTGGCCTGCGGGTGATGGGTTGTTGGGGTCGAAAGTTCCCGGGCTTGCAGTAACCGTGCCACCCACTGCGAAACTACCCTGTTCCTGAATGACGATGGGGGTGGATTGTTCACACTGGCCGGCGCGAGCAATTGCTGGAGCGATGAATCCAAGAGGGGGAACCAGAAGCGCGCCGGAAAGACGTAGAAAATTTTGAGCCATGGCCTTCCTCCGTCTTTGATCTTTGGCAGCCGAGGGAACCCACGATGACTCCATCTGGAGCGAACCCATTTCCGCGCGCAATCAAGCTCGCCCCAAACAGCGCCGAATCCTTGGAATTTGCTACCAATATACCTCGAATTTGCTTTTGAGGAATGACTCGGCGCGCTGGCCGGGGCAGGTATTTCAATCCTGCTCATGGATTGCTTATTCCGGCTGCTCCCGCGAAGCCTCGGCGGGAGCCTCAGCTCAGGCACTGGATGAGAGGAGATGGTCGTGAATGACGCCTGGACGATCCGGACGCAGAAGCGCAGACACGCATCTTCTTTCGACCGGGCATCCGTGATAACGACCTCTGCTAAGCCAGCTCCACCTCGATTGTTTTGGATTCCGTATTCAGTTTGGCGATCTTGAAGGTACGGATCTGGCCTTCGGCTAACGGTTCGGGCTGCGCAGATGCGGCGGGAGTGGCGCCTTTCCATCGAGCCTGGAGCATCGAGGTCAGGTCGGAGAGGCCGGACGCTGCCGCGGATTTGGAATCCGGCGTGGCAGCGGGCTTACTGCCGGATTGGATGCGGGATGTCGCGCGGATGCCTTCACCCAGTTCGACGACGGCGGAGGTAGACGACAGCTCGACGACACGGCCGGTGACCTGGTCGCCCGCTTTGTGCTCGGCGATGTACTCGTCGATGCTGGTGGGGATAAGCTGCTTCATCGATAGCTTGATCTGGCGCTTCTCGGGGTCGATGGCGAGGACTTGGGCCTGGACGACCTGCCCCACGCGGAGCGCGTCACTGGGGTGGTGAAGACGGCGGTCCGCGGCGATTTCGCTGATGTGGACCAGGCCCTCGACGCCCTCGGCGATCTCGACGAAGGCGCCGAAGTTCATCAGCTTGGTGACGGGGCCCGAAATATGCGAGCCGGTGGGAAATTTGCGCTGCACTTCGAGCCACGGGTCGGCGAGAGTCTGCTTGAGGCCGAGTGAGATGCGCCCCGCTTCAGCTTGCGTCGGCGGCTTGATGGCCAGGATGACCGCGTCCACCCGGTCGCCGAGCTTGAGCAGGTCAGAGGGGTGGCGGACCTTTTTGGCCCAGGACATCTCGGAGATATGGATGAGGCCCTCGACGCCCGGCTCGACTTCGACGAAGGCGCCGAAGTCGGTGAGGCGGGTAACGGCACCGGAGATGCGCTGGCCGGGCTGGTAGCGCTCGGGAACCGTCTGCCACGGTTCGGGCTGGAGTTGCTTGAGGCCGAGCGAGATCTTTTTGCTACCGGGATCGATTTTGAGGATGCGGACCTGGATCTGCTGGCCAACGGAGAGCAGGTCTTCGGGCTTGTGGACGCGGCTCCAGCTCATGTCGCTGACGTGAAGCAGGCCGTCGATGCCGCCGAGATCCACAAAGGCGCCGTAGGGCATCAGCGTGCGGACGGTGCCGGTAATGGTGTCGCCCGCCTGGAGCGCGGCGCGGCGGGCCTCAAGCTGGCCGCGGGCCTGCTCTTCGAGAACGATGCGGCGATCGACGACGACGTCTTCATCGGTCACGTCGAGCTTGGTGATGCGGCAACTGATCTGCTGGCCGACGAGGGCTTCCATCTCGGCGGCGTCGTGGGTTCCGCTGCGGCTGGCTGGCATGAAGGCGCGCACGCCAACATCGACGCTCAGGCCGCCTTTGATGACGGCGGTGACCGTGCCGACCACAGCAAGCTTGTCACGAAACGCTGCTTCGAGAGCGGACCAGTCGCGCGGCTGGGCGACGCGGAAGCGTGAGAGCTGGTAGTAACCCTCCTCATTGCGGCCGGTGATGGAGACGGGGACGACGTCGCCAGGCTTGACGCCTTCAGCGGTGTTCGGAAAGGCGGAGCGGGGCAGAACGCCCTCGATCTTGTAGCCAATGTCGAGGAATACCTGGTCGGCGGAAAGCGAAACGACCGTGCCCTCCAACTGCTTTGCGCCCGTCTCGGCGTGGTGCGAGTGGGTACGCTCGAAGTCGCGCAGCACGTCGGCAAAGGACGCGGCGGGTTCTTCGGCGGCAGGCTCCGGCGGTCCGGAGGGGGATTCCGGGGCAGGTTCGGACGTGGAAGCGGAATCGAGGGAGGATTCCGCGATAGACGCCGGGGCGGGTTCGGAGGCTGGAGCGGCGGGCTTGGGTTCCTGCATGCTGTCGTT
>JAJZNH010000225.1 GCA_021811745.1 Acidobacteriota bacterium | reverse complement strand
GGGCTAGGCACTGAGGGTGCCGAGCTCCGGCGTGTCCGTGCAGGACGGCGTGCGACGTGTGGAGGTGCCCGCAGATGCACAGCGCGGCGTCGGCCCCTTGGACCGCGCGGGCGCAGACGAGGGGGGCGGCGGCGGGGCGGAGGCGGGAGGGGCGGGCGCCGCCACCGTCCCCCCCCGGGCCGCGACTGACCCCAAAATCAGCGCAGCTACCGGAACAAGCCACTTCATCGGCAGGCATCCCGTCGTACGACCCTCCCCTGCGTCCTATGTGCCATTGGCCTTATCGGCACAACATGTCCGATGATTCACCCTCCAGCTTGAAAAAATGAGGCCGGCAAGTATTGCACTTAAGCAACTTGAAACAAATTTCTCAAAATTATCCTACTGCAGGCGAATCTGATCTAATAGCTCTTTTGTGGGATAACTGCAGACAGTGGCCTGCCGGAAGCGAATTGCGGTCCAGAATGGGACTGCAAGGGAGCATGTTTTGCGGCCGCGCGCAGATTAAGGACGATATTCACCGAAGGAGCTGATTCGATGCCTGATAACGCCGGAAATACCGCTCCAGCCAGATCGCCTTCCCGCAGTGACGCACAGGCGCTGCCCAGCCGGCGCATCCGGATTCTGGGTGTGCCGCTCGATCTTGGCGCCAGCCGGCGCGGAGTGGATATGGGCCCCTCGGCGATGCGCGTGGCCGGGCTGGAGGCGCGCCTGGAGGCACTGGGCCACGAGGTGAGCGACGGCGGCGATATCCGTGTCGAAATCGCCGAGACGCGGACCCCGGGCAGTCCAAACGCGCACTATCTGGCGGAGATTGCCGAGACCTGCACCCGCACCGCCGAAGCTGTCGTCGCCACGCTTGAAGCAGGGCTGACTCCGCTGGTGCTGGGCGGTGACCACTCGCTGGCGGCTGGGTCGGCCTCCGGCGTGGCTGAGTTCTATCGCCGCCGCGGCCAGCGCATCGGCCTCATCTGGATGGACGCCCACACCGACATCAACACGCCGGAGACCTCGCCCTCCGGCAATGTTCACGGCATGCCGTTGGCTGCGCTGCTCGGTCTTGGCCCCGAGCCGCTCGCCAGCATCTTCGGCTACGCGCCCAAGATCGCGCCGGAGAATACCGTGCTCATTGGCGTTCGCGACATCGACCTCCCGGAACGCCAGAACCTGCGCCGCGCCGGCGTCACCGAGATTTACACCATGCGCGACATCGACGAGCGCGGCATGCGCGCGGTGATGGAAGAGGCGCTGCGCGCCGCTGGCCGCGGCACGGCAGGCTACCACGTTTCGCTCGACATGGATTGGATTGATCCGGAGGATGCGCCCGGCGTCGGCACGCCCGTCCGCGGCGGCGCCACCTACCGCGAAGCCCACCTCGCCATGGAGATCCTGGCCGACCACGGCCGCCTGCTCAGCTTCGAGATGGTTGAAGTGAACCCGGTGATCGACGAGCACAACCGCACCGCTGACCTCGCCGTCGGCCTGGCCTGCTCGGCATTCGGCAAGAAGATCCTGTGAGGAGTTCTACACTGGAATCAAGCTGCTTCTTGTAATTGGATATCGGTAAATCAGACAAATGGCAAAAAAACTCCGTGTAGGCATTCTCTTTGGCGGGCGCAGCGGCGAGCATGAGGTTTCGCTGCTCTCCGCGGCTTCCATTCTGCAGGCAATCGACCGCGAAATCTTCGACGTCACTCCCATCGGCATCACCAAGGAGGGCCGCTGGCTGGCCGCTGCCGATGCCCACAATCTGCTGAACGGCAGCCAAAGCGCGATGACGAGCCGTCTGCGCGCGGGCGATCCCGCGGCGACGCCCGGCGCCAAGCTGCTGCACGACGGCATTCCGACGCTGCTGGTTCCCGAACCGGCGGCCAGCGGCGCCAGACCGCGCAGCCCGGCCGGTCCGGCTGCCCTTGCCAAAAAATCCGGGCTGACCAGCAAATCCCTCGACGTGGTTTTTCCCGTACTGCATGGAACCTTCGGTGAGGACGGAACCATCCAGGGCCTCTTTGAATTGGCCGGCATCGCTTACGTTGGCTCTGGCGTGCTCGGCTCGGCGGCGGGCATGGATAAGGACGTGATGAAGCGCCTCTTTGCGCAGGCGCGCCTGCCCATCGTCAAGCATGTCACACTGCTGCGTAGCGAGTGGGAGCAGTTTCCGCGCAAGGCGATCGCGCGTATCGAGGCTGCACTCCGGTACCCGGTCTTCGTGAAGCCGGCAAACCTGGGCTCATCGGTAGGCATCAGCAAGGCCCACGACCGCAAGGAGCTTGGCCCGGCGCTGACGCTGGCCGCCAAATATGACCGCAAGCTGATCGTCGAAGAGGGCGTGGGCGGCAGGAAGTCGCGCGCCCGCGAGCTTGAGGTTGCGGTGCTCGGCAACGACAATCCCCAGGCCAGCGTGGTGGGCGAGATCATTCCGGGCAGGGAGTTCTACGACTACGAGGCCAAGTATCTCTCCGAGGGGTCAGTGCCGGTGATTCCCGCGGAGTTAACCCGCGCCCAGAGCAGGCAGATTCGCGAGATGGCGGTGGCGGCCTTCCGCGCCTGCGATCTCTCCGGCCTGGCTCGCGTTGACTTCCTGATGGAGCCCGGAGGCAAGCAGCGCATATATCTGAACGAGGTGAATACGCTGCCCGGCTTTACGCGCATCAGCATGTACCCCAAGCTGTGGGAGGCCACGGGCATCCCCTACAAGGAACTTATTACCCGGCTCATCGAGCTGGCCCTTGAACGCCACGAGGACAAGAGCCGCACCACGTACAGCAAGGAAGAGTGAGGAGAGGACAGGGAACAGGGAACAGAAGGTTCATCTTCGGTGTCTAAGTTGAAGGGGCTACAATCACTAGGCCGGGTGCGGCGACACCCGGCAATGGCGTGCCGCCAACTGAGAACTGACAACTGGTAACTGTCACGAATCGTTGATTACCGGCGCCGGCTGCGTGCCGTATCCTGAGAGTGAGGAAACCGTTTCATGACCCTTCTCGATGCTCCACAGTTTGACGCAGCGCGCGACCGCCGCAACCGCATCCTTCTCTACTCCGCTGCGGGTACGATCTTTATCCTGTTTGTGACTTGGTGGCTTGTGGCTGGCCGTCCCGTCGATTGGCCGTGGAATTGGGACAACTATATTTTCGGGCGGGCGGCGGCGAATCACTTCTTTGAGGCGATTGAGCAGAATGACCTGACTAAGGCGTATGGCATCTGGTACCGCGACCCGAACTGGAAGCAGCATCCGCAGCAATACGGCAGCTACACCTTTGAGCGCTTTCAGGAGGACTGGAGCCGGACCAGCCCAGACAACGAATATGGCGATATTCGCAGCCACAAAATCGCCGCGGCCCGCATGTACGGCAATGTTCTATTGATGGCCATTCTGATCAACGGACGCACAAGCAATGCGCTTGATCTGGCCTACGATCCCTCGACGCACACGCTGAGTTTTCCGCCACCCGGAGTGCGGCTGTCAACGAAGCCGTTTTCTTTGCAGCCCTGAGCGCTGACGGGCTCCGCGAACCTCAAAGTGGCCGGCACGCTGCGCAGCGGAGCGGAGCGATCTGGACGGAAACCCTGCTTCTCGCCAGGCATCGAGGAACAATGCCGTAAGTCAGCCGGCCGCAACTCCGTCATTCAGTTCCGCCAGCGTCTTTTCCAGACTGGACGCATCTTCCACGTTGAGCGCCTTCAAGCCTCCATCGATCTGCTTGAGCAGGCCGCAGAGAACCTTGCCCGGTCCTGCTTCAATGAACAACTCCGCGCCGGCGTTCTTGAGCGACTGCATGCAATCCACCCATCGCACCGCGCCGGTCACCTGGCGGGTGAGCGCATCGCGGGCCTCGGCGGCGGTGGAGACCAGACCGCCGGTTACGTTGGCGGCTACGGGGATGCGGGGATCGGCCAGCGCCAGCGCTCCCAGCACACGCGCGACTTCCTCTTGCGCGGGTTGCATCAGCGTGCAATGAAACGGTGCGCTCACAGGCAACATCACGGCGCGGCGGGCGCCTTTGGCCTTGGCCAGCGCAACGGCCTTTTCCACGGCGGCCAGTGCGCCCGAGATCACCGTCTGTGCAGGCGAGTTCAGATTGGCCGCGGCGACAGCCTGTCCTGTCTCACGCGCCACCTCCGCGCACGCTTCGGCCACCTGGTCGGCGCTGAGCGAAAGCACCGCAGCCATCGCGCCTTGACCGGCCGGCACCGCCATCTGCATGGCCCGCCCACGCGCCTTTACGGAGCGCACGGCATCGG
>JAJZNH010000019.1 GCA_021811745.1 Acidobacteriota bacterium | reverse complement strand
TCCGATCTGGTCGCTTCGAGAATGCGAACCACGGCCTGCGACACTTCCGGCCCGATACCGTCGCCGGGAATCAGCGTGATCCTGTGGGTCTTTGTTTCTGACATGGCGTTCAGCTCCTAGCTGCTCTTTCATTTCTTCGTCTTCACCGGCCGATGGCTGTCCAGCAGCTCTTCCAGTTCTTCCTTGAACTCACGTACGTCTTTGAAGTCCCGGTAGACGGACGCGAAGCGGATGTACGCCACCGTGTCCAGCCCCTTCAGGTGATTCATGATCAGCTCGCCGATCTCGCGCGTGGATCGCTCCCGCTCGGGCGCGTCCACCAGGTAAGTCTCAACCGCATCGACGATCGCCTCCAGTTTGCTGGAGGGCACGGGACGCTTTTCGCAGGCTCGCAGCAGGCCGCTCAGCACCTTCTGGCGGTCAAAGCGCTCGCGGCGGCCGTCCTTCTTTACCACCATATAAGGAATCTCGTCGATGCGCTCATACGTGGTGAAGCGCCGGTTGCAGCGCTCACACTCCCGCCGCCGCCGGATGGAATCGGCCTCCTTGCTTTCGCGCGAGTCCACCACCCGGTCCTGCCCGAAGCCACAATACGGACACTTCATGCTAAGGGCGATTTTACGGCATAAGTCGGTAAGGCGCAGGGGCTTGCCACAGAACGGCATCTCACGGTGCGGGAAGATTGGGCGGTCGGCTTGCACCGCCGCGGACCCGGCTGCATCAACCAAGGTAAAGGAGCTTCTGCAGCCGCCGGGGAGCTGACTCAACAAGCGATTTCCCTTCCTGCCGAGCCGGCAGAAGAATCCGCACCATGGCAAAGAATGTAGCGGAATTGTTTGTGGAGGTTCTGGCCGCCGCGGGGGTCAAGCGCATCTACGGCGTGGCCGGCGACTCGCTCAATGGCATTACCGATTCCGTCCGCACTCGCACCGGGATGGAGTGGGTCGGAGTGCGGCACGAGGAATCGGCGGCCTTCGCCGCCGGGGCCGAGGCAGCGCTAACCGGCAAGCTGGCGGTCTGCGCTGGCAGTTGCGGGCCGGGCAATCTTCATCTCATTAACGGCTTGTATGACTGCCAGCGCAGCCGCGTGCCGGTGCTGGCGATTGCCGCGCACATCCCGTCGCGCGAGATTGGCAGCGGCTACTTCCAGGAGACGCATCCCGAGCTTCTCTTCAAGGAGTGCAGCCACTACTGCGAGCTGGTTTCACACCCCGCGCAGATGCCGCGCACCCTGGAAATCGCCATCCAGACGGCATTGTCAAAGCGCGGTGTCGCCGTGGTGGTGCTGCCCGGCGATGTCGCGCTGTCAGACGCAGTCAATCCCGGTCGCCGCGTTACCTTCACCACGCAACAGCCTGAGGTCACGCCGGGCCGGGAGCAACTCGAAAAGCTGGCCGCGGAGCTGAACGGCGCGCAGCGCGTCACCATCCTTGCTGGAGCCGGCTGCGCGGGCGCGCACGACCAATTGCTGGCGATCGCCGGCAAGCTACAGTCGCCGATCGTGCATGCCATGCGCGGCAAGGAGTTCATTGAGTACGACAATCCTTATGACGTGGGTATGACCGGCCTGCTCGGCTTTGCTTCCGGCTATAAGGCGATGATGAACTGCGACACGCTGCTGATGCTGGGCACGGATTTTCCCTATCAGCAGTTCTATCCGCAGAATGCGCGCATTGTGCAGGTCGATCTCCGCGAGGAGCAACTGGGGCGCCGCAGCCACGTCGATCTCGGCGTTGTGGGCGGCGTGGCGGAAACCCTGCGCGCCGTGCTCCCGCTGGTGGAGCAGAAGCAGAGCCGCGCCCATCTTGACGCTGCGCTGGCCGACTACCGCGAGGCGCGCAAGGGGCTGGCCGATCCATCCGCAATACCTGGCCAAAGTGTTGAACGAAGTGGCCTCGGACGACGCCATCTTCACGGTCGACGTGGGGACGCCGGTGATTTGGGCGGCGCGTTATCTCAGAATGAATGGCCGCCGCCGGCTGCTCAGTTCGTTCAATCACGGCTCCATGGCCAACGCGCTGCCGCAGGCTCTCGGCGCGCAGATTTCGCATCCAGGCCACCAGGTGGTTGCGCTCTCCGGCGACGGCGGCGTCTCGATGCTTATGGGCGATCTGCTCTCACTGCGGCAACTGAATCTGCCGGTGAAGATCGTCGTCTTCAACAACGGATCGCTGGGCTTTGTGGAACTGGAGATGAAGGCGACCGGCTTCCTGACCCACGCGACGGATCTGGTGAATCCGGACTTCTCCAGGATCGCCGAAGGCGCGGGCATCCTGGGTCTGCACGTGGATGACCCCGGAGACGTGCGGCAGGCGCTGGAGCAGGCCTTCGCGCATCCCGGCCCCGCGCTGGTGGATGTGGCTGTGAATCGCCACGAGCTGGCCATGCCGCCGTCGCTCAAGCTCGACCAGATCGTTGACTTCAACCTCTATATGATCAAGGCGATTCTGAACGGCCGCGGCGACGAGATTGTGGAACTGGCCCGCACCAACTGGCTCCGCTGATTCTCGGTTCCTGCTTCGTTGTTCCTTGCCGCAAACGCAACAGCGGCCTGAGAATGCATGTTTTCGCAATTCCTTCAGCGCAGCTCAGATGAATCCTTACGCGCATCCCTTCCGGCAGACGAGGACCTTGGATCGTCCTCCAGGCGCCACGACTTTCTCCACGGTTGCGAAGAACTGCGCCAATAATGCCTCCTCCTGCCGCAAAAACGCCACAGCATGCCCGGACCCGGCCACGAGCAGACGCAGGTAAAAGAGGGCCTTTGTAACCGGCTTCGTGGGCGCCTCGTGCTCCATCATCAGAAAAGCCCCATGCGGATGCAAAACACGAACGATCTCGCGCAAGGCGCGCTCCCGCGCCGGCCCTTTGAGTTCATAAAACGCATGCGAACAGGTCACCGCGCCGAAGCTTTCCGCGGCAAAGGGAAGTCGAGTGACGTCGGCTTCCACCAGACGGACATTCGTCCATCTTCTGGTTTTCTCGCTGGCCTTGCGTAACATGCCGGATGAGAAATCCACCCCGACAACTCGTCCATGCGCGCCTGCTTTGGCCGCCAGATAAGTCAGGAGGGTTCCCGTTCCGGTGCAGATATCCAGCACCGAATCGCCGCTCTGGACCGGCACAAGATCGGTCAGGAACTTTCTTGCCGAATCCGACCTGTCGTGCGAATGTAGAGCGACGAAACCGTCATAGAACGGTGCGAAGGTGTCGTAGTAAATCCGTCTCCAGCGCCTCATTGGTGTACCGCGAAGAAAAGACGGAATGCAGTCGAGAGGAAGGCTCATGCGAGACCTGACACGAATTTGCGGAATCGGCGCGCATGGCCGTTCGTACGCAAATGCAGCGCCGGGTCCGGGAACGCATGAGGGACTTCAATGATCACAGGCGTTTTCTCCCGTGACCAGGTTTCCTCCCAAATAGTCGGCAACGAGTTTCTCGGGCGCCTCGGCCGGCGCGCCGACAATCACCTGCACACCCTGTTCGGCAAAGAGTCCGTGCGCGCGCTGGCCCATGCCTCCGGCGATCACCATATTGACGCCTCTCTGCGCCAGCCACGGTGGCAACAGACCCGGTTGATGGGGCGGCGCGTCGATATCTTCGCGCCGGATGATCTTTCTTTCCGAAGCGTCCACATCGACCAGGGCGAAGCTTTCGCAATGGCCAAAATGCATGGCAAGTTTACCTGCGGCCAAAGGAATTGCGATTTTCATTTCTTTCTCTCTCCTTAATAAGAATGAGTACCCATCACAACCTGCACTCCGAACTGCTTCTCCAGTAATGGCTTCAGTTCGTCGAAATCGATCGCGCATTGAGCTGTTTCCATTGCGGACTTCATGCAGGTTCCCAGGTAAATGGTTTCAATATCTCGCCCCAGGCCGCGTGTAACTTCCTTCAGAAGTTTGACCCGTGGCCCGACCAGGCCCGGACAATCCCCGCAATCGGTCATTGCCACCAGCTCGATCTGGTCATAGCGCGCAAACTCAGCATCTCTTTCCGTGATCGCCTTAAAACATTTCGCGCACGCGATGCAGGAGTGATCTTTGATTCGTTTGCAGTACATGATCGCGATCTTTGCCATCCTTTCCTCCCTTCATTGAGCCCGCGCCGAAAGAGACAGCCTCCTCTATCGGCTCGCCTGTTTTGCCGCGTCATTGATCGGGTAAATCAGGAGGCAGCGCTACCAATGCCCCTCCACATCCGCTGCCGCCATGGCTTTGAGTGAGCCCATCCTGAACTCTTCCA
>JAJZNH010000961.1 GCA_021811745.1 Acidobacteriota bacterium | reverse complement strand
AACTACGTCTCCACAGAGAGCCGCCAGATTACACGCACGGCGCTCAATTGGTTCAATGACTATCCGGTGAACACAACGATCTATAATCGCGCCGACAGGCAGAAGATTCTGTGTGAGGCGAAGCTGAAGACGCTGGCCAACCTGTATTATCTGCAACACGAATTGAAAGAGACGCTCTGGTCGGTGGCCAATGACGAGGGCTACGATACGGAATACAACCGCAACGAAAATTCCTGCCCGAATATATCGGCGGAGTTCAAGGCGATTGAGAACCACTTTCCGCCGGCGGCCTACATTCGCGAGAGCAATAGACTGATTGGAGAGCACACGCTCACCGCTGCCGAAATCAGGCGCGAGAAACAGGGCGGGATTTCCATCATCGGATTTCCGGATGCGATCGCGGTGGGCGATTATGCCGACGATCTGCACGGTTGCAACGCGCCCTCCGACTTTAATAAGGATATCGAGAGCATCACAAACCGGCCGCCCGGCTTTCGTTCCGGACCCTTTGAAGTGCCTCTGGGCTCGCTGATTCCAGACAAGGTGGATGGATTGCTGGCCGCGGAGAAGAATATCTCGCAAACGCGCCTGGCCAACGGCGCCACACGCCTGCAACCCATTACCATGCTCACCGGACAGGCGGCGGGCGCGCTGGGCGCGCTGGCCGTGGCCGAGCATGTGCAGCCGCGCGCTGTCGCTGCGGACGAGGTGCAGATTGCTCTTCTCAAGGCGGGCAGTATTCTGGCACGCCAGCCCATGCCGGACCTGTCGATGGGAACCCGCCCCTGGCAGGCAGCCCAGTATGTGGTCACTCACGAATGGATGACGATGGGAGATGCGGACTTCAAGCCCTCTGAGGTGCTCACGCGAGGGGAAACCGCTGATATTCTTGATCGCGCCTTTGCGCTGAGCGGCCCGGCCGGACAGGACGATGACGCCAACGCCATGTACGGAAAGTCTGCATTTGAAGCAGCAACGTACAAGGACGTTCCACTTTATTCACTGATCTCGCGCGCGGTTGAAGCATGGCACGCAACCGGTACGGTGCTGCCGTGCAAGCAGTCTCCTGAGATGTTTTGTCCCGATGCACCGATGACTACCGGTGAACTGATCAGCACCGTGGCTGAGCTGATGGCAAAGCAGCCCGGCGCCCGCAAGCCCGATATCGCAGTGCTGCGCGAAGGGGTTGTGGGTGCAGACAACGCGCAGGTAACGCGCGTGGATGCGGCCATGATCCTGTACAACAGCCAGCCCGGCGCAAGCGAAAGGTGAAGTGGCTTGGCCTTTCCTGCCTACGCCCGCTCGCTGAAGACGAGTGCGGCGGCGCCTTGCACTCCGGCATAGTGGCCCAGCGTGGCCAATTGCACACGCGGCTGACGCTTGGCCGAAAAGTGCAACATTGCGGCAACGCGGCTTTCGACATCCGCGACGAATTGACTGTGCGCTTCGACAAGCCCGCCGGAGAGAAATACAGCCTGCGGATCGAACAGGTTGAAGAGGTTTGCAACTCCCTCGGCCAGATACCCGGCCAGCACGGAATAGGCGGTCCGCGCCGCGAGGTCGCCATTCCGGGCGAGCTGGCTGATTTGCTGCGCGAGCGCTGTGCCGGGCGTGGCGGAATCGAGCGGGTGACCGGAGTGCTTCGCATACTCCTGCAACAGTGATGCGGCGGAGACGTATGCTTCAAGACAGCCTTTGCGGCCGCAATTGCAGCGGCGGCCATCCACGCGGATGACGTGATGCCCGATGGTGCCGGCCAATCCGTGTTCGCCACGGAGCAGGCTGCCGTTGGAAACGACTCCGCCTCCGATCCCGGTACCGATCGTGAGCGCTACGAAATCATTCAGATTGCGGCCGCTGCCGAAATGCAGTTCGGCGAGCGCAGCAGCATGCGCATCATTCACGACGGACGTGGGAAGGTGGAAGCGCTTCTCGACAAATTCGCGCAATTTGAAGTCGGCCCACCCGGGAAGATTTTCCGTAGCCGCGAAGACCGAGCCATCCACGGCATCGATGGCGCCTGCGCTTGCAATGCCGATGCCGCACGGGGCTATCCCCTGCCGATGCGCCTTCTCCAGCACTTCTTCAAGGACGGTGGCCAAGCTGGAGGCAATCGCATCGCGGCCGAGCGCGGCGTTTGTGGGAACGTGAGTGGCAAGGCTCAAGGCGCCATCCGGACTCACCACGCCTGCTTTAATCGACGTGCCGCCGATATCCGCAGCCACCGCGGGGGGGCCGTCTGTCGGGCTGCGCATAGCACGCGCAAACTTTGCCGTAATCATGCCTGGACGGGTGATCGCCGAACCTACAACAACGCACAGCGCTCCTTCCGCGATGGCGCGCCGCGCTTCGTCGGGGGTTGAGATGTGTCCTTCCGCGATAATGGGAACGCGAATCTGGCGCACCATCTCCGCAAGCAACTTCCAGTTGTGCGCGCGGCTGGTGCGCGTATCTTCTGTATAGCCGTGGAGAGTCGTGCCCACGAAGTCCGCTCCGGCTCGGGCCGCGGTGACCGCTTCCTCCATTGTCGCGACGTCGGCCATCACGGGCAGCTTCAGTTCCGCATGGATGCGCTCAATCAATTCCCGCCAGGGCTCTCCAAACGTCCATGTGCGAGCTGTGCAATCCAGCGCAAGGATGCTTGCCCCAGCGCTGGCCAGCGCCTCGGCGGAGGCAAAATCCGGCGTAATGCGCAGATTGCCCTGCACATAGCGCTTTTGAATCCCGATGATCGGAAGGTTCGTATCCTTGCGAATGGCTGCAATGTGCTCGGCGCTGTTGATGCGCAGGCCGCCGGCGCCGCCGGCCACCGCCGCTCGCGCAATTCTGCGAATCGTCTCGGTATCATCCAGTGGATCCGCTGGCGCAGCCTGGCAGGACACCACCAGCTTTCCTCGCAATTGATCCTGTAATTTCGACATCCTTTGCTCGGCTTCGCTCATGGCCTGCACCTATCGCAATCGCGGCAAGTTGCTCGCCTGAGCCGTCACTGTCGATTCTGCGCGTCCCTGGCGAGTCGCGGCCCTGTATCCTTCTAAGATGGCCGACGCAACTCCGGAATTGCTGTAATGTTCTTCCAATTACATTACATCCCGTATGTGTTATTGTATAGTCTACTAGTTGTATTAGAGCAAGAATAGTTGATGGGAGACCGTTACCTCAAGGTGCCAATGGTGCGGTAAGGCACCGAAAGTGCGAATGGTTGCCGCTCCATCGCGTTAGACGAGGCGGACGCGATAGCGGCTAGACTCATGCAAGGCGGAGGGGGCGATGAAAGGCGCGCTGGGGGATGGAGTCGTTCTGGCCGTTGTATCCGGCATCATGAACGGCAGTTTTACCCTGCCAATGCGCTTTCTGGGCCGCTGGGACTGGGAGCACGTCTGGAGCCTTTTTATTGCGGTCTCGTGCCTGGTAATGCCCGCGGTTATTTTGACGGTGGAGGTGCCGAACAGTTGGGCGATCCTTGCCGGCGTGCCCTCGCAGGCTCTCGCCATCGCTGCCGTAGCGGGATTTGCCTGGGGTTTCGGCGCGATTATGTTCGGACAAAGTGTGAGCGCAATCGGCATCTCGCTGGCTAACACCCTGGTGCTGGCGATCAGTTCGTCGCTTGGCTCGCTTCTGCCCATGATCCTGCTTGCACGCCAGCGGCTATTTGAGCCGGAAGGGCTGAGGATTCTTGAGGGCGTGGCAGTAGCTGTCATAGGCATTGTCTTCTGCGGCTATGCCGGGCACTTGCGCGAGAAAGCCGGCGGTGCGGCCGATCGTGGCGACCTGGTCGGCAAGGCCCGGCCGTTGGGTGTTGCTCTTTTGCTCGCAACCGGCTCGGGAGTGCTTTCGGCGGTCTTCAATATCGGATTTGCCTTGGCGCAGCCGGTCGCTCGATACGGACAATCTGCGGGACTCAGCGCCTTTGCCAGCGCCAATCTTATCTGGGGAGTCATGCTGGGCGCAGGATCGCTGGCCAATCTCGGCTTTTGCGCCTATCTCTTTTTCAGGAATAGAAACCTGGGAAGATTCTGCGCTCCCGGCGGCGTTCGGCTCTATGCGCTTTCCTCGCTGATGGCGCTGCTTTGGGGTGGAAGCATCTTTGTTTATGGCGCAGCGGCGCAGCGTCTGGGATCGCTTGGCACTTCCATCGGCTGGCCGCTCAGCCTGGCTGCGGGGCTGCTGCTGGCCAATGCGATCGGAATCAGCCTCGGCGAGTGGAAGCACGTGCGGGGGCGTGGCCGGGCAAGCTTGTATTTGGGAATCACCAT
>JAJZNH010000964.1 GCA_021811745.1 Acidobacteriota bacterium | reverse complement strand
CAGCTCCTGAAGCGCTTCAGCCCTTTCACGCCCGTGCCCGACGACCACTTCTTCGCCGCCTTCACGCACCTTGAGGGCTACGCGTCCAATTACTACACCTACGTGCTCGATAAGGTCATCGCCATCGACTTTTATTCGCAATTCGATCCGAACGATCTGCTCGACGGCCCCACGGCGATGCGCTACCGGCGCACGGTGCTCGAGCCCGGGGCCACCAAGCCGGCCGCCGAACTGGTGAAAGACTTCCTCGGCCGCCCACAGAACATGCGTGCGCTGGAGCGCTGGATGAACCAGGAGTTCGAAGATCAGCCGGCGGTGAAATCACGCGCTGCCGAATAAGTTTAAGTTATGGAGAAGTCTAAATCCGGGTGCCCCCTTCTCGGCGCGCCGTGGTTTTATGCGCACGGAAGGGATGGCATGCTCCTCAATCCTGGTACCGCTCGCCTGGCTCGCTCTGCTGAATATCTATGTCCTACGAAATTCATTCCATCGGAACCCGCACCGAACTGCGCCAGACCTTTGACAACGTGGCCCATCTCTACGACGAGATGAGGCCCTCTTACCCCGGGGAAGTGTTCTCCGATGTTGTCGAGATTTCCGGCGCCGGTTCCACGTCGCGGATTCTCGAGATCGGTTGCGGCACCGGGCATGCGACGCAGGTTTTTGCCGCCAAGGGGTTCGCGATCCACGGCGTCGAGCTGGGCGCGAAAATGGCGGCGATTGCGCGCGAGCGTCTGGAGCAATACCCGCGCGTCACCATCGAGGTTGCCGACTTCGACACCTGGACCACCGCCGATCGCTATGACCTGGTCTACTCCGCGACAGCGTATCACTGGCTGAACCCCTCTACGCGCGAGCAGCGCATCGCCGCGGTGCTGAAGCCGGAGGGCTGGCTGGCGATCTGGCGCAACCGGCATATTCGCAACGGATCCTGCGACGAGTTTCTCGAGGAGGCCCACCCGATCTACGCGGAAGAAGCGCCGGAACTGGTGAAGAAGCGCGCCCTGCTGCCAGGGCCGAACGAGGTGACCGAGACGGAGCGCGACGAGCTCACGCGCCAGCACTTCGGCGAGCCCGTGCTGTGCGTGTACCTCTGGTCGCGTCCGTACACGGCAGCGGAGTACGTGCAGATGCTCAACACGCACAGCGATCATCAGCTCCTGGCGGCGGATCGTCGCGCGCGGCTCTTCGACCGGCTGGCGGGGCTGATCGACGCGAAGTACGGCGGTTCGGTCAGGAAGGATTATGCAACGCTGCTGCAGATGGCGCGGCGGAAAGGCTGAGGAGAAAAGCCGCCTCCCAGCGGCTTCCGTGCGCGCTTGATCCGCGCATTCGTTTACAATGCAGGCGATGACCGCGCGATCTGTTCAATCCATCTCCCGTGTCCCTCGCCCTTCCGCCAAAGCATCGAAGCGTGGACCCGTTACGCTCGCCATCGACATCGGCGGCTCCGGCCTGAAAGCCATGCTGCTGGACTCTGCCGGCAAGCCGCTCAGCGAGCGCGAGCGTGTTGCGACGCCCGCAATTCCCACCCCGCGCGCCGTGCTCAAGGGGCTGGATGGCCTGGTCGGCAAGTTGGGCAAATTCAATCGTGTTTCGGTCGGGTTTCCCGGCGTCGTGAAGAAGGGCGTCACCTACACGGCCGTGAACCTTCATCCCGCGTGGATGAATTTCCATTTCCAGGAGGAGTTGGAGAAGCTCTGGAAGAAGCCGGTGCGCGTGGCCAACGACGCCGCCGTGCAGGGGTTCGGCGCCATCCGCGGAAAAGGTGTGGAGATGATCCTGACCCTGGGTACGGGCATGGGCTCCGCCCTCTACACCGACGGGCGGCTCTGCCCGGGACTCGAGCTTGGCCACCATCCCTGGCGCAAAAAGACCTACGAGGACTACCTCGGCCGCCGCGGTCTGGACCGCTATGGCAAGCACCACTGGAACCGGTGGCTCCAGCTCGCGATTGCGCAGACCGAGCATACCTTCAATTGGGATTATCTCTACCTGGGGGGCGGCAACACCAAGAAGATCGGTTTCACGCTTCCGAAGAACGTGAAGATCGTGTCGAACGAGGAAGGGCTGCTGGGCGGCGTGGTGCTGTGGCGGAAAATGTAGAGGTTCGCGGCATTTTCACGAAGAATGCAATTCACGGCGTGAGGAGATTCCCTTGTTAACCGAAAACCAGCAGCAGATGGTGGCAATGTTTGAGACGCACGTGGGCGCGGAACTGAAGGGCGACCTCGATACCACGTTGGCTACCATGTCGAACGATCCGTACCTGAACCACGTGCCCACCCTGGCCGGAGGCGTCGGCCGGGACGGAGTCCGCACCTTCTACCGCGATCACCTGGTGGGCAAGTTCTTTCCCCCGGACGTCAAGATGGTCAGCGTCTCGCGCACGGTGGGCGAGGATCGGATTGCGGAAGAGCTGGCCATCGGCTTTACCCACACCACGGTGATTGACTGGCTGCTGCCCGGGATAGAACCGACCGGCAAAGCAGTCGAAATGGCCGTTGCCGTGATCGTGGGTTTCAAAGACGGCAAAATCTCTCACGAGCATATTTACTGGGATCAAGCCTCCGTGCTGATGCAGGTAGGACTGCTGGATCCGGCCGGCCTGCCGGTGACGGGAGCCGAGAGCGCGCGCAAAGTCTTGAACCCGAAGTTGCCGGCCCGGGTCTTCTGAACAGGCCTCTGCGGGCTGGCGTGGAGCAGCGTGAAGGGCGGGCGAGCTGCACGAAGGGGCGCCGCATTCGGTCCTCCCCCGCATGCGGCTGGCGACGCAAATGTTCCCCCGCTTCGGCAAGCGCCACTGGGACAGACTGCTGCAGCTCGTGATCGAGCAGACCGCGCACAACTTCAATTGGGATTTCCTCTACCTGGGCGGCAATACCAGGAAGATCAGCTTCACGTAGCCGAAGAACGAGAAGATCGAGGAGGGTTTGCTGGGGGCGCGGTGCCGTGGCGGGAAGTGAAGTAGGTCGTCGCCTCGATGCGTGCATCGGCAATCAGAGCGGTTCCAGAGTTCCCGTAGGTTGCCAGACCCTGCATGGCGCAGCATGAGATCCGTGGCTGTCGAACCGATCCACTCTGAAACCGCTTCAATCACTCGCTGTCAGCGGCGATTGCTTTCGCCCACGTGCATGGTCGCGTGGAGCGGGGTGTCGGCCGAGGAAGAGCCGGCAACGATGGTGTAGTCGCCCGGAACCATGACGAAGGCGTTTTTTGCCGCGTCGAAGATGGACAGCGTGAGCTGGTTCATGGGGACGGTGAGGGTCTTCGATTCTCCGGGGACGAGTGTCACGCGATCCCAGCCGACCAGGCGCTTATAAGTGTTTTCGCCGGTCGAGGCAGGCAGGAGCGCGTAAACCTGCGCGACTTCAGCGCCGGAGCGCAAGCCGGTGTTGCGGACAGTGAAGGTGGCCGTCTGCTGCCCGGCATCCACGTTGAGCGCGGAGAAGGCAAACGTGGTGTAGGAGAGGCCGTAGCCGAAGGGGAAGAGCGGGGTTTCGTGCTGCGACTCAAACCACTTGTAGCCTACGCGGGCGCCCTCGATGTTGTAGTCGACGTCGAAGGGAGGCAGCTTCTGGTGGTGCGCAGCTTCGGGCAGGCCGCCGGGCCCGGTTTCGGCGAGCAGGCCGGGAACCTGCGGGTGAGGAAGCTGCGCGTCGTCTTTGGGGAAGGTGATGGCAAGGCGGCCGGAAGGGTTGACGCTGCCGAATAGAATGCTGGCGAGAGACTGCGCACCGCCGATGCCAGGGAACCATGCCTCGATGACCGCCTGAACCTTGTTCACCCAGGGCATCGCAACGGGGCCGCCGCTCTCGATCACAACAATCGTGTGGGGATTGGCCTTGGCGACGGCTTCGACGAGCGCGTCCTGGTTGTCGGGCAACTCAAGCGTGGGTCGGTCCATGCCTTCGCTCATCCACTGGGTGACGAAGACAATGGCGATCTGCGATTTCGCAGCCAGCGCGGCTGCGGACTGGACGTCGGTGCCTGGGTTGAATTGGATGTCGGCGCCGGGATCGTGCAGACGGATGTTGCGCTCCGGCGAAGACGGGAACCAGACGTGCTCCATCCAGTGCGCAGGGCCGGGATGGGGATCGACTGCGCCGCCGCCCGGGGCGTCCACCTGCGCGGAACCTCCGCCGGAGAGGACGGCGACATCGGCGTGGGCGCCGATGAGGGCGATGGAGCGGACATTGCCGGCGGCAAGAGGAAGGATGTGGTCCTTATTTCGCAGCAGCACGATGCTCTCGTCGGCG
>JAJZNH010000001.1 GCA_021811745.1 Acidobacteriota bacterium | reverse complement strand
CACTTGCACGGCGTACGGACCTCTTTGAGCAATGTTTGGTTCGGACATGGGGAAGCTCTCCTTGTGTGCTTATTATCGCCGATGCAAGAGACCCGGCTTTCCGTGTAGGATTCGTGGTAAGTGGATGGAGGAGATGGGAGCCTCATTTTGCAGGACTCAGGGCGCCCGCTAACGATTATGAGGGATTTTATTCCGAAGATGATAGCAGTGCAGCAGAGCTATCCCAAGTCGAAACAACTGGATTTTCCGCGCCTGCTCGAAGAGCAGTTCACGAAATCGGGCGTGCGCGCAAGGATTACGCCAGGGATGAGGATCGCGGTCGGCGCGGGAAGCCGTGGAATCAGCAATCTGAAAGAGATTGTGAAGGCTACGGTGGACGTGCTCCTGGCAGCCGGAGCAAAGCCGTTCGTGATTCCGGCGATGGGCAGCCACGGCGGGGCCACGCCGGAAGGGCAGACGAAAGTCCTGGCGGGATACGGAATTACTGCGGAGAGCATGGGCGTCCCGATCGAGGCGAGCATGGAGGTGCGCAAGATCGGCCAGGCCCTCGACGGCGAGGACGTCTTTTTCAGCGTTCCGGCTCTGGAAGCGGACGCCGTGATTCCGGTCAATCGCGTAAAGCCGCATACGGATTTCCGGGGAAATCTGGGCAGCGGCGTTCAAAAAATGTTGGCCATAGGCTATGGCAAGCAGGCCGGCGCGGCCAATGCGCACCGGGTTGCCGCGCATGTGGGCCTGGCCAGGGTCATCCCAGAGTTTGCAAAGACGATTTTGGGTTCCGTGAAGGTCCTTTGCGGCGTGGCTATCGTCGAGGATCAGCATCATCAGACCGCGGAGGTGCATGTGCTGAAGCAGGAGGATATTCCGGCGCAAGAGGCTCTCCTGCTGGAAAAGGCGCGGGGATTGATGGCGCGGCTGCCGTTGGACGAAATCGATCTGCTGATTGTGGATGAAATTGGCAAAGAGATCAGCGGCACCGGTATGGACACCAATGTCATCGGCCGGGAGATCGTCGGCTACTCTTCCGTATTGCGGCTTGATCCTGCGCGCTCGCCGATGATCTATCGCATCTTTGTGCGCAATCTCACCCGGGCCACAAAGGGCAACGGCATTGGTCTGGGCATGGCGGATTTCACCACCACGCGCGTCGTGCAGGCGCTCGACAAGCAGTACACCTATGTAAATGCCATTACGTCGACCAGCGTTCAGGGCGCCAAGATCCCCATTTACTTCGATTCGGATCGCGAGACGATTTCCGCCGCAATCTCCACTCTGGCCACTCTAAAACCGGAGAAGCTGCGCGTGGTGCGGATTGCCAATACCCTCAGCCTGGAACGGATACAGATGTCGGCATGTTGCGCGGAATTGCTGGCAGGGCGGCCGGGGGTGAGCATCAACGGAGAAGCGCGGGAGATGGCGTTCGATGCGGAAGGCAACCTGGCGCCAATGTGATGTGCGCCGGGCTTGCGGCGGAATGACCGGGCAGTGGCAAGACGCACTTTGAGAGCAAACTCTGGCGATGCCTCCACGCAAGCGTTCCCGATTTACGCTGGGTATCTGATCGCACGTTTTTGTACCTTGAGGTCGAAGGCTTCCCATGTCTCATACGCCGCGGCGGACGAGACATGGAGCACCCGCCGTGGATGGCGGATAGAGCCGGCCTCGGACATACTTAAAGGAGTTTCTCGACATTCATGGATAAGTTCTTTATTCGCGGCGGCAATCCGCTGGTGGGCTCCATCCGCGTATCGGGCGCGAAAAATTCGGCGCTTCCCTGCATGGCTGCGGCGATTTTGACCGAGGACGAGGTCATGATCGAGAACATCCCGCAGGTGCGCGACATCGAAACGGAGCGCCGGTTGCTCGCCTCGATGGGCGCGGCGGTGGAGCTGCGCGAAGGAGAAGCGCACGACCGCACCACGATCTGTTGCCGCACTCTTTCCGACCCCGTGGCCAAGTACGAAATTGTGAAGACCATGCGCGCCAGTTCTCTGGTGCTGGGTCCGCTGATTGCTCGAACAGGCATGGCGCGCGTGGCCATGCCGGGTGGCTGCGCCATCGGCGGCAGACCAATCGACCTCCACATCAAGGGACTGGAGAAGATGGGCGCAACCATCGCGCAGGAGCATGGCTACCTGGAGGCGCGCGCCGAGCGGCTTCGGGGAACACACCTTGTCTTCGACAAGATCACCGTAACCGGCACTGAGGACCTGCTGATGGCCGCGGTGCTGGCCGAAGGCGAGACGGAGATGCTGAACTGCGCGTGCGAGCCTGAGGTAGCAGACCTGGCTGCGCTACTCATCGCCATGGGCGCGAAGATCGAGGGCGCGGGAACGTCAACCATACGGGTGCGGGGCGTCAGCAGTCTCCACGGCGCGCATCATCGCATCATCCCGGACCGCATTGAGGCCGGCACGTTCCTGATAGCGGGCGCGATCACCGGCGGCGACCTGACTGTCGCCGAATGTAACCCTTCGCACCTGGGCGCGGTGATCGCCAAGCTGGAAGAAGTGGGCGCATGCGTCGAGATTCAAGGACCGAATGCGGTGCGCGTGCGCGGCGGAAGCAAGTTGCGCGCGGCCGACATTTCGACCGAGGAGTATCCGGGCTTCCCCACCGACATGCAGGCGCAGTATATGGCGCTGGCCACGCAGGCCGAGGGCGTGAGCCTGGTGAAGGAAAATATCTTCGAGAACCGCTTCATGCACGTGCAGGAACTGGTCCGCATGGGCGCGAATATCAAGGTGGATGGAAGCACGGCTACGGTGCGGGGGCCCTCGCCGCTCTCCGCCGCCGCGGTGATGTGCTCGGACCTGCGTGCTTCGGCGTCGCTTGTGCTGGCAGCGCTTGTAGCGGACGGCGAATCCATCGTGGACCGCATCTATCACATGGACCGCGGCTATGAGCACATCGAGCAGAAGCTGAGCAGCGTAGGCGCGCAGATTCAGCGTGTGGGGAATTTCTTTCCCTCAGGCAATCGCTGAATCAGGCGCGAAGCCCCGGCGATCCGAGCGGCGAAGCTGCCTGCTAAAGTTCCAGCACGTTGTCTTCGATGGCGAGCCGTACATTCCCGTCGGATTTGGCCAGACGGCGGACTGCTTCCGGCTTATCCACCTTTGCCTTGAGCATCACCAGGGCCACAGGCACGCTTCTGCCGGCGCTCTTGATGGTTTCCACGGCGGTGGCACGGTCGATTTTGCAGGCGGTCATCAGAATGCGGATGCCACGCTCGACCAGCTTCGAGTTTTGCATGTGCACGTTGACCATCAGGTTCTCGTACACATAGCCCAGTCGCGTCATGGCCCCGGTGGTGATCATGTTCAGGACCATCTTCTGAGCGCTGCCGGCCTTCATGCGCGTGGAACCCGAAATCACCTCGGGCCCGACCTCGGCAACGATGGCGATGTCGGCAGCCTCGGCCAGCGGAGTTCCGTGGTTGCAGGTCACCGCGGCGGTGCGCGCTCCGCGGGCCCGGGCATACGCCACGGCCGCGACCACATACGGGGTGCGGCCCGAAGCCGAGACGCCAATCACAATGTCTTTCCGGGTCGGGCGGCGGCGCGCTATATCGCGCTGGCCCAGTTCTTCGGAATCTTCATTGACCTCGACGGCGGAAGCCAAAGCCTTCGGTCCACCCGCCATGATGTACTGCACCTGGCCTGGCCCCGTAGAGTAGGTGGGGGGACACTCGGATGCGTCGAGGGCGGCAATGCGCCCGCTCGAACCCGCGCCGACATAGATGAGACGGCCACCGTCCCGCAGGCTGCGAGCCACCTGGTCAATCACCTGCGCAATTTCGGGAAGCGCCTTTTTTACCGCTCCCGGAACCTTGGTATCCTCGTGATTGATGATGCGCGCAATCTCAATTGCGGATTTCGTATCGAGGCCTTGTGATGCGTCGTTCCGGCTCTCGGTTATGAGTTGCTGAAGGAAAGATGACTGATCGATCTTGTTGTCAATCTTGTCGTCATTTGTATGAAAGCTTTCTGTCCATTGCACCGCTGTGCTGGTTAGCATCGCATCAGCCCCCAGAATTTCATTGTAATGGGAAACCACGCAACGTCTACAAGAAGATTCTCGCAGAGCAATCGTATGAACATGGAAATTCTTACACGTTACAACTGCTGTACTGAAAGGGCACAACTTTAAAGGTTACGGAAAAACTCCCTCAGACGAGTGCTTTGTGTCAGGGCATGTCTTCAGCCATGCCGTAAATGCTGCAGAATCAGTGAGTGCTTTAGACCCGGCGCAATTTCTCCGCC
>JAJZNH010000974.1 GCA_021811745.1 Acidobacteriota bacterium | reverse complement strand
TCTTCTCCTTCAGCGCGGCGATACCGCGCGGCAATTCAGTATAGCAATGCTTTGAAATTGGATGCTGATTGTTTCGCCCAGGAATTGATCCATTTTCCAGCATCGGTAATGGGGCCTTCTGTTATCGAGCTGCAGTTACCTCGGCGTAACATCCTGCCTGTGAGCCGGCCGAATCGCCCAGCCCTCCGCAAATCCCCTCTTCTGTCAGCCCACTCACCCGCGCCGTCACCAGGCGATTCGGCACAACCGGCGTATCCAAAGTCAGCTTCAGAAAATGGTCCGTGACCGCCTCGGTCGTCGCGCCGCCCTCGTCCGTCTCCACGGTCACCGCCGAGACACTGCTCCCGATCAACTGCGCGCGGAAGGCACGAAATTTCTCCTCCATCAGCACCCGCAGTGACGCCATCCGCTCCTTCACCGCGGCCACCGGCACCGGATGCTGCCGATGCAGCTCCCACGCCGGCGTCCCCGGCCGCGCCGAAAAGGGAAACAAATGCAGATACGTAAACGGCTGCTCCGCGATGAATCGGTAGCTCTCCGCGAAGAGCGCATCCGTCTCTCCGGGAAACCCGACCATCACGTCCGCGCCGATCGCCGCCTCCGGCAGCAGCGCGCGAATCCGCGCCATCCGTTCCGCGTAATGCCACGGACGATAGCGCCGGTGCATGCGGCGCAGAATGGTGTCCGATCCTGACTGCAGAGGCAGGTGCGCGTGCCGCGCCAGCCGCGGATGCTCGCCTACGGCGAATTCCCTGTAAAGCGCCATCAGTTCCGGCGACCAGTCCATCGGCTCGATGGAACTGAGGCGGAGGCGCGGCAAAGCGGTGCGGCGCAGGATTGCCTCCACCAGCTCCTCAAAGCGCTGAGCCGGCTGCAGGTCGCGTCCCCAGCGGCCCAGGTTGATGCCCGAAAGCACCAGCTCCTGCCCGCCCGCATCCACGAAGCGCCGCACGCTGTCGAGACAGACATCGGCCGCAATCGAGCGGCTGGGCCCGCGGGTGGTTGGAATAATGCAGAACGAACAGCGGTTCCCGCACCCGTCCTGCACTTTCAGGTTGGGCCGCGTCTGCCGGGCGTCAGCGGCAAACGGCAGCAGCGAAAGTTCGGTATGAGCAAAGCTGTCATCGTGAAAAATGCCAGGCGCCAGCGCAGCCACCGGCACGAACCCGGTACCGGCCTGATCATGCGCCGAAGGGGCTGCCGCATGGCGGGCACGCCCGGCGGCAAATTCGGCGGCAATCCCGGCCACCATGCCCTTATGGCTGTTGCCGACCACGGCATCCACCTCCGCCAGAGCGGCCAGTTCCTCCGGAGCGCGCTGGGCGTAGCAGCCGGTCACGACCACGCGTGCATCCGGATTCCGGCGGCGGACCCGGCGAAGAAACGCACGCGCCTGCCGATCCGCCTCGGCGGTTACGCTGCAGGTGTTTACAATAACAACATCGGCTGCGGCAGCATCATCGGCTGGATCGAGACCCCGGCGGCGCAGGGTGGCCGCAATCGCCTCGCCGTCGGCACGGCTGGCGCGGCATCCGAAGTTTTCGACGTGATATTCTGCCACGTTGTCCAGTGTAACAATGGCACGATCCTGAAGCGGGCAATCTGTTGCGCCCGAAATTTACGCATCCAATGGACGCGGGTGCAGTAATATCCCCTGAAAGAGCAAGGAGCCCTATGAAGCGACGCATTCTTCTCGTAGACGACGACGTAGCGATTCTGCTCACCCTGAAAGCCGTGCTCGAGATCAGCGGCTTTGAAGTGGAAACAGCGGCGTCGGGACGCGAGGCCAAACAGCGGTTGAAGGCCAACGACTATCAGATGGTGATTACCGACCTCCGCATGGAAAGCGAGACGGCCGGTCAGGAAGTGGCCGCGGCCGCGCGCAAAGCGGCCAGCAAGCCCGCCGTGGCTATGCTGACGGCCTACCCCCCGGCCGACGCTGAGTGGGTGCGCAACGGCACCGATCAGATGCTGGTGAAGCCGATGAATACCCAGGATCTGCTGCGCCAGATTGAAGCCCTGCTGGTCGCCCACGAGGACAAGAAACTGCGCGCCGCGGGACAGAGGATGGAACCGCTTTCAGTACCCGAAGCTTCTGGGAGGAAGCCGCGCAAACTCACGGAGAGCCGCGCGCGGTAATTCGGGCTGGGCTCCGGCATCGGCTGATTCTGGCTGGGAGTGAGCCCTGTCGCCGGCCAGAACGCCCTGCTGCGGCATTTCCTTCGGCGGGCGGAAACCAGCATCTGCTCCGATTTCCGCGAAAAAACCAGGGATCGCAGTCAGGCGACGCGTTAGCTCGCCTGGCTGATCACCCGTCTCTGCTGAAAGCAACTCCGGCACAGCACCGGACGTCCCTGGGTGGGCTTGAAGGGCACCGTCGTTTCCGTGCCGCACTCCGAACACACCGTGCGCGTCTCGGGCCGCGCCGTCCCGGAGCCGGAAGCCCGCTTGGCCTTGCACTGCTTGCAACGCTTGGGATCGTTCTTGAACTGCTTGTCGAAGAAGAATATCTGCTCACCCGCGGTAAATACAAAGTCATTTCCGCAGTCCACGCACTTCAGAATTTTATCGACGAACTCCATCCGTTTCCCTCACCTTTGCCCGAAGCACTGACCTCGAAACGCGCCAGGACAGACGCGCCGTTTCCGCCACGACAGAATCCTGCGGACTTTCAGGATCTGCCGGCTTGCTGCGACAGACCGGTCACCGACCGGCTGAGTACTCGAAACTGGAAAAGGGGCCCAGGCGCAATCTTTGAGAAAGTCCGGCCTTCACCGGCGGGAACGCCTGTTCAAAATCTCCGGCGAACCCTGGACTTCTTCCACAAAGCACATGCGCAGCCGCGGCTCAGTTGCGGCGAAAATGCTGCACCGGCATCTACCGGAATCCGCTCCGATCGGAACGGTATAGATAAAAAGTCACTGAAGATACCCGCATCTGGCCATGTTGCCTGCCGGGTCGGCGCTCCCCGATGCCGGGCATGAGCATGGTTACCCGGAGGAGCTTCGCCCGCAGTATCTGCTTGCGGCCTGAGGACGGGGTTTGTTCCTGAAAACTGGGGACCGGAACAAACGCTCGAAATCAGTCAAAGAATTGTAGCAAAATGTCAAAATCAAACACTGCCAAAACAAAACAGCCTCAAAATCCTGCACTGCCAAAACGCGTCAAACGGCAGAAGCAACTACTCCCCTGGCGCGGCAAATCTTCCACCGCCAGGGGAGTCATGTTAGTCCTGCTCTTTTCTTGCCTTCTTGCGATTCCGCTTCCGCGCCAGCGCTTCCTTCACGCGGCGCTTCTCGCCCGGCTTCAGGTAGAAGGAGTGGCGCTTGACTTCCTTGATAATGTCCTCTTGCTGGACCTTGCGCTTAAACCGGCGCAATGCGTTTTCAAGCGGCTCGCCTTCCTGGATTCGAACCTCTGCCAATGAACTACACCTCCAGACGTCCCTTGCTGGGCGTCTATCAGATTACAGGAAGGCAACACCAGTTTTCCAGCCCCTGAACAGAATCAGACGAATTGGCATAACCTGGCAGTTCAGCGGTGCGGACGTTCCCGGGGAATCCGAGAATCCCCCGCTGTCTCTCTCCTTTATTGAAATAATTTTCTGGCAGGATTGCCGCGAATCTCTCTTGTATTGGATTAGACGCGGCTGATCAGTACAATCAAATGGCAAGCGGCCTTCGCAGCGCCACTGGGTGCGCCTGGTGGTACTGGAAACGTGCGAAAGTGGCGGAACTGGCAGACGCACCAGACTTAGGATCTGGCGGGGAAACCCATGGGGGTTCGAGTCCCCCCTTTCGCACCAGCAACTCAGCACAGGACCCGGGACGCCGCTTCCGTTGATCCCTCCCGATCGACTTCCCCGCTGGCTACCGCCAGGCCCTTCGCGCCTCTCCGGAACAACTGTACCGGCAAATCCCCAACGCGGTCCGCGGAAGGCGCATCCATCAACAGGCAGGGATTGTCGCGGGATACACCACCGAGACGACCGGAAGCCAGCTGATTTCGCGCCTGGCCACGGCACTTCCCTGGTTTGTCTGGCCATTCTATCGAGTACTTCCCGTCAGGGGTCACCCACTTGTTCAAACTACAGGAACGCAGGCGTCATAGCCCGGAGCAGCTGCTGATCTACACGGGCCTCGTTCTACTCGCCGCCCTGTTCGTCTGGTTTCAACTGGAGCTTCTGCTCCTCGCCTTTGCCGGCGTGCTGGTGGCCGTGCTGCTGCGCACCATCACCCACTGGATCGAACGCTACACCCCGCT
>JAJZNH010000633.1 GCA_021811745.1 Acidobacteriota bacterium | reverse complement strand
GAGGGTTTTAGCCCCTGACGAAGTATTTCAGAGTTTCCATCCGAAATCGTGCTCTTTCCGCTGTTCATTCAGCCTCGACAAAATGCCCTCGCGTCATCCCGGTCTGGAAAAAATCAAGCGGGGGGTGCAACTTTTCAATCGCATTTAGTTAGAATCCACTCAGGACAGTGTCTTCTCCACCTGCCCGGATCGATAAAACCTATGCGATTTCTGAGGCCAGTTGTCCTCGCGACCATTGCCTGCATCCTGCTGCCGGCAGTCTTTCTTGTTGCCCAGAATAATCGCCAGCAGCAACAGCCGCAGCCGTCCGGCCCCATTTTCCGCATCACCTCTACCTTGGTCTTCCTCGATGTCACCGTGCTCGACAAGAAGGGGCACACCATCGTCTCGGGCCTGACTAAAAATGACTTTCACATTACCGAGGGCAAGAAGCCGCAGCGTATCTTCTCCTTTGAAGCTCCTGAAGTCCACGTGATGGGCGCCAACTCGAGCGCGGACAACCCCAACGGCAAAGCCCCGGTCAATATCCTCGTGCTCGATCTGCTCGATTCCACCTTCAACGACTTTGCTTACATCCGCTACGAAGCGCGCAGGTTCCTGATGCGCCAGCCGGCCCTGCTCCCCGCGCCTGCCGAGTTGATGGTTTTAGGCAATGACTCGCTTGAGATGCTCCAGGGCTTTACCCGCAATCGCGACGACCTTGTTCATGCGCTCGATCGTCTTCCCGCCGCGCTGCCGTTTGAAAAGATGAATAGCTGGTTTGACTGGGACCGCTTTTCCCAGTCCATTGACGCCTTACAGCAAATCTCCCTTGAAAACAAAGGCGTGCCGGGCCGCAAAAATGTCATCTGGATCGGCCACGGCGGACCGGGCATCTATCTCGACAGCCCTGACCTCACCGGCGACGACGCTGTCGCGCTGCGCGAATTTGCGCACCAGACCACCAATATGCTGGTCGACTCGCGTATCACTCTCTTCGTCATCTATCCCGGCCTCCATATCGCTTCTGGCCGTGGCATGACCCTTAGCAGCATGGACTCAGAGGACGATCTCGGCGACGACGACCCGTTTGAGGGCGATGTGAACTTCGGCCTTTTCGTCAACGCCACCGGTGGCAGACTCTACTTCAACCGCAACGACCTCGCGCACCTGATGAGCCGTGCTGAAGAGCTTGGCTCCGCATACTACACTCTCACCTATCAACCCACCGAAGGTGTAGAGAATGGCAAGTTCCGGCGCATTCGCGTTACGGTTGATAACCGCAACTATCACGTCGTGACCAAGGCTGGTTACTTCGCACCTGACCCCCGGATGAGGGTCAGCCCGCAAGAGCAGATGGTGGACGACATCGTGGAGGCCGCGGACTCCTCCGTGCCCTTCACGGCCCTTCATGTCAGTATGAAATCAATGGTGCGGCACCCGGACACTCGCACGCTCGACATGACGGTCCAGTTGCAGGACCGCAACCTGAGCTGGTACGGCGGGCCCGACGGCAAGAATCGAACACAGCTCATGCTCGCCGCCTTCAGCATCAACAACGATGGAAGGATCCTGGCATCGCGGTTTGAGCACATCGGCATCTCTACGCCTGTTCAGGATCCGTCCGCGCGTGACGCCATGGTTACGCCATTGAACATCTCCGTCCACTTTCCCCGCAAGGCCCAGCACCTCCGGGTCGTCGTCGAATGCGAAAGCGGAGGCCGTATCGGCACTGTCGATGTTACGCGCAAAGACATCCAGACGGTGCCCGCCAAACCGACGCCGGCACCTCAACTTCAGCAACGCCCTCATCGCTACCGGCCGGAATACGCGCCATCTTCACCGCCAACGCCCTGACGCTCTTCCGGGCTGGCTTGCCGCGCTTCGTTTACTGGCGTTCTTCGGCCTTGCCCAGCGGATCGTTGTCGCGATCGGTGACGTCAACCAGGGCCGCCAGGCGCGCGGCCAGTTCCGGCGCCCAACAGCCTTCCGGCGCCCGCCAGCTCCAGTTGCCGTCAGGAACCGCCGGTGTGTTCATGCGCGCCTCCGAGTCCAGCTCCAGCAGGTCCTGTGCCGGCACGATCGCTACCTGCGCCATGCTGGCGTGCGCGGCGCGGATCAGCGGCCATGCCGGATGCCGGCCGACCGGCCCCACCAGCGCTTCGACGGCGGCGCGCTCGGTTTTGCCGAGCGCGTGCCACCAGCCCTGCGTGGTGTCGTTGTCGTGCGTGCCCGTGTAGACCACCGTAGCAGGCGTGAAGCGGTGCGGCAGGTGGATGTGCGCTCCCTTGTCGCTGAAGCCGAACTGGAGCACCTTCATGCCGGGCAGGCCCAACTCCAGCCGCAGCGCGTCCACTTCCGGCGTGATGAGGCCCAGATCCTCGGCCACCAATGGCAGCGGCCCGAGCGCAGCTTCCAGCGCGCGAAAGAGCGCCCGTCCCGGCGCCTTGATCCACGCGCCGTGCACGGCGGTCTTCTCGGCTGCGGGAATGGCCCAGTAGGCCTCAAAGCCGCGGAAGTGGTCGAGGCGGACGATGTCATAGAGCGCGCGGGCGCGGCGAATGCGCTCGATCCACCAGCCGAAGCCGCGCTGGGCGAGTACGTCCCAGTGATAGAGCGGATTGCCCCAGCGCTGGCCGGTGGCGGAAAAGTAGTCAGGTGGCACGCCAGCCACGCGCACCTGATGCAGCTTCTCGTCCAGCTCGAAGAGATCGGGATGCACCCATACGTCGGCCGAGTCCATGTTGACGAAGATGGCCACGTCTCCCATGATGCGGATGGAGTGGCGCGCCGCGGTGTCGCGAAGGCTCTTCCACTGCCGAGAGAAGGCAAACTGAATCACCTGTTCACGCGCCACTGCACGGGCGTGTTCTTCGGCCGCACGCGCCAGCGCACGCGGCTGGCGGCGCCGCAGCGGCTCGGGCCACTGTGTCCACGCGCCGGTCTGGAATTCATGGCGCAGCACCGCATACAGCGCGTAATCATTGAGCCAGCCCGCTTCCGCGCGGCAAAACTCATTGAATTGGGGCCATTGTCCGGCCAGCGACGGATCCTGCGGCCCGCGGTCGAGAAAGCTTTCCGCTGCTTCGTAGAGCAGAGCCAGCTTGCTTCTCTCCACCTTCTGGAAATCAACTCTGCCGCTTCTGCCGTCGAGTCCGGCGATTCCTTCGCGGCCGATCCATCCCCAGTCGCAGAGCACTTCGAGGCTGATGAGTGAGGGATTGCCGGCGAAGGCCGAGGTGGCCGCATAGGGCGAATGGCCGAATCCGGTCGGCGACAAGGGCAGCACTTGCCAGAGATGCTGGCGCGCTGCCGCCAAAAAGGCGATGAACTCATGGGCGGCAGGGCCCAGGTCGCCGATGCCTCCATAAGAGGGCAGGGAACTGATGTGAAGCAGGACTCCCGAGGAGCGCTGAAATTCCATATCTCCATTATCATCGGCGTGATCAGAGGCGGTTTGGGGGCTCGCCGGCGGCTATAATCCGTGTGACCGGCGCTCAGTGCCGCAAATCCTCTTGAACGATACGTGGAGAATCCATTGTCGAAGATCCGTTTCTGCTACTCATCCATTTCCGCCTTGGTAACGGCAGCTTTACCGGTGCTTGCGCTCCTGATGCTTGTCACGCTTTCGCCTGCTTTGGCTGCGGCAGAGTCGGCTCCGCCGCAGAACGTTGTGCTGTCCAGCGGCTGGCAGTTGCAGGACGCGGCCAAGGCGCAGCAGTCCGGCGCCCAGATTGCCACCGCGGGATTCGATACCAACGGCTGGTACACGGCCACGGTTCCGGGCACGGTGCTCACCACTCTGGTAAACAACCACGTCTATCCCGATCCGATTTACGGAGAGAACAATCGGCCTGAGATCATTCCTGAAAGCCTGGTGCACACCTCCTACTGGTACCGCGCGATCGTTACCGTTCCCATGTCATACAAGGATCATCAGGTCTGGCTCAACTTTGACGGCATTAATTACTCCGCCGACGTTTGGGTGAATGGTGAGGATGTGGGCACGATTCGCGGGGCATTCATCCGCGGCAAATTCGATATCACCTCGCACGTAAAGCCGGGCGAGCAGGCCGTGGTGGCCGTGCATGTGTTTCCGCAGCCGCATCCGGGCGTGCCGCACGAGCATACCTTGCTCGCCGGCATTGGCAAGAACGGCGGCATCAGCGCCATCGACGGCCCCACGTTTCTCTGCACCATCGGCTGGGACTGGATTCCCGCCATTCGCGACCGCGATTCCGGCATCTGGCAGCAGGTCTATCTTTCGGCTACCGGCCCTGTGCTG
>JAJZNH010000844.1 GCA_021811745.1 Acidobacteriota bacterium | reverse complement strand
CGTAGGTTTTCACGGATTCCAGATTCATCATGTGGCGCATGATGGGGTAGTCTTCCGTGATGCCGTTGGCGCCGAGAATGTCGCGGGCCAGCCGCGCGCATTCCAGAGCCATCCACACGTTGTTTCGCTTGGCCATCGAGATATGCTGGTGGCCCGCCGCATCCGCGTCCTTGAGGCGGCCGACATGAAGCGAGAGCAACTGCGCTTTGGAGATTTCGCTCGCCATCCAGACAAGTTTTTCCTGGACGATCTGATGGCTGGCGATGGGCTGGTTGTGAAATTGCTTTCTGGCCTTGGCATATTGGAGCGCCGTGTCATGGCATGACATGGCTGCGCCAATAGCTCCCCAGCTAATGCCATAGCGGGCCTGGTTGAGGCACATCAGCGCGGCCTTCAGGCTGGTAGCGCCGGGCAGCAGGTTGGCAGCGGGGATGCGCACATCCTGGAGCGAGAGGCTGCTGGTGACGGAGGCGCGCAGGCTCCACTTGCCATGGACAGCATGAGCGGAGAAGCCGGGGCGATCGCACTCAACGAGGAAGCCGCGAACCGCGTCGCTTCCTTCGCCTTCGCCGTCGAGCTTGGCCCAGATCACGGCAACATCGGCGATCTCGCCCGAGGTGATCCACATTTTTTCGCCGTTAAGTATGTACTCATCGTCGGAGCGGCGGGCACGCGTGGTCATGCCGCCCGGATTGGATCCGAAGCCGGGTTCGGTCAGTCCGAAACAGCCCAGTTTTTCGCCCGTCGCAAGAGCGGGGAGCCACCGGTTCTTCTGCTCGTCGGAGCCGAAAGTATAGATCGGATACATGACCAGCGCCGATTGCACGCTGACAAAGCTGCGCAGGCCGGAGTCGCCGCGCTCCAGCTCCTGCATCACCAGCCCGTACTCCACATTGGACATGCCGGCGCAGCCGTAGCCCTGGAGGTTGGCGCCATAAAAGCCCAGCTCGCCCATCATGGGCACCAGTTCGCGGGGGAAGCGGCCCTCGCGGAAACAGTCTTCGATGATGGGAATAAGATTGTCTTCGACAAAGTCACGGGCGGTGCGGCGAACCAGCAACTCGTCTTCAGAGAAGCTGGAATCAAGATGAAGAAAATCGAAGCCCTGGAACTTGAAGGCCATGACAACACCTGCCTTGCTTGTATGAACTCGAATACGCAAGCCTAGCAGAAAGGGAAGATTTCGGCTACCTGCTGTCAGCCATGCAACTCTCCATGGCGACCAGTGGAAGGCCGCTTCTATTGTGTATTCTCTTCCGTTTCGTCGCCGTATGTGGGATAAGGTTCAGGCTCTGTGCTGGTTTGCATTTTGGCTAGTGTTGCCAGGTCGGCCTGCACCTGCGCCCATCTCTTGGGATTCTTCTTTGTTGTAATGGGCGCGTTGGGATTTGCGTAGTACGCCTGAATGTCGCGTTTGATTCCCGGGGGGATCAGCCGGTCAGGCCAGCGCGTGAGCCGATGCAGCAGCCTGGCGTAGGTCTTATCAGTGAGTGAATATCCGCCGGGCTTGACGACGTAACCTGTGTCGAGATCGCGATTGGGAAGCGGGTGAAGCAAGCTCAACGCCCGGATATGCGCAACTTGATTGGAGGCATGCGTGACAGGCCGAAGACCCGCATCCGGAAGCGCAGACTCTGCCCGCAATCCGGCAGCCGAGGCGTTTCCTGTCAAGGAACGCCTTCTGGCGGGCGGGGTGAAGCGAGCGAGCCTCTGGCGCATTGCCGCCAGGGACATTGCAAGGCTATGCGTGTAAAAGGCGTCAGTGGTCTCCGTCGGACCTTTGACGGCAACCAGCTTCAGCGGGCCGATCTTGGGCAGGATAAAAAGCAGGCCAGCCAGGGCATAGGTCCCAATGCCGGGTCTGCGGCGGTAGTATTGCCAGTTTTCCCGGGTAGCCACTTCCGCGACTTCTTTTTCGATTTCCGCAGCCTCAGGTGTGCCGGGTTCGGACGGCTCATGGCGTCGATGCAGCAGCGTGGTCGCATAAGCAATGCGCGGGATGAATGCGCGCACCGCGAAGCGGTACCCACGAACGTTGAAGAGGCGGCGTTGCGGAGAGAATTCGCCGCTTAGCCCGTAGGTCTGATAGTAGGCCAGCGCAAGCTGTTTTACCGGAACCTTAAGTCCGATGTGGCGGAGGTAGAGGAGAGGCGCCATGTGATGGCGGCTGATCTCGGCGATGTCGAAGGCGAATTCGGTCTGTACGTGTGGTGTTTCTCCTTCGGCATAACTCACTACCGGTCCATATTTGCGGCGCAGCCCCGGGAACTCAACGGGCACCGCGAGATTTGTTGCCTGGGAGTGTCCGATCGAATCGCCGACGTAGTGGGAGAGCGCGCCTATGGCAAAGGCGAGTTCATCGGCGTTGGTTGCGTTGCGGAAGAGGTTGACGACAAAATCACCTGAACGCACGTAATGAGTGAGGTTCGAGAATGACTGGTCGCCGAAGGGATAATAGCCAATGTCCTGGATGACGCAGCCACCGTATGCGTAGGCGCGGGCCTCATCCAACTGCGCCGGCGTCAGCCCCGGATAATGGCTAAGCAGGAGCGGGACAATCGAATCCTGCCAGGTAAGGTCAATGAGCTGTTCGTGGGTTAGCAGCGTATACGCGGCCGCGCGTCTCTCCCATGGCATCAGCAACGCCAGCGCCAACAGGCCCGCCGTCCGCAATTGCCGCAAGCTCATTCTCTGTGCATATCAGTTCGGCCGTAGACGTGTCCAGACCTGAGGCACGGCGGTCAGAAGGCTCGGGTGGATGCCGATTCAGGCCAGCCGCCAGGGCGCGCGATAGGGACGCGTGAGCAGTTGGCTGGCTGTGCCGTCATTCACAATCTCTTCTTTCGCCACATCCCACTCGATCTTGCGGCCGACGAGCATGGAGATCAGTCCGAGATGGCCGGGAATCGTCGAGTGATGCGCGGTTTCGACGGGAGTGATCGTGGGCTTGCGCGATTTGACACAGTCAAGGAAGTTGCGCCGGTGCTCTGAAGACTCATAGAGCTTGATCTTACGAAGCTCCTCGGGCAGTTGGTTCATCGTGATCCAGTCCTGATTGGAGGCGTCGAAGCCGCCGCGGTCGACCCAGACCCAGCCATCCGTGCCGATCCACTTGGTTCCTGGGCTGATGGCGCGTGAGCCTCCGGCAATGGTCATGCCTACATCGACAGGGTAGCCCGTCACTTCCTTACGGTACGCGCATTCGATGTGGTAGGTCGTTGCCGTGTTCCAAAGCGCATCGGCGGGCGGGAAGTCACCGCGCCCTTCGACCTCCGACGGTCCGGTATGGTCGAAACCCAGTCCCCAGTGGGCGATGTCGCCGTGGTGGCCGATCCAGTCCATCAACTGGCCGCCGCCGGTGTTGTAGTTCCAGCGCCAGTTACGGTGGACGCGCGCCTTGATGTACGGTTCCATCTTCGATGGGCCGATCCACATGTTGTAGTCGAGTTCCGGCGGAGGATCGGAGACGGCGAGGTTCCAGGCGGGTGTTCCAGGGACGATGAGGCCGGGGTCGGTGATCTTGCCAGGCAATTGGGCCAGCTTGGCCTCCAACTCAGGTTCCGTGTCGGCAAAGTCGTGATGCCCTGCCGGAAGGCCGACTTCGACGCGGTAGACATTGCCGATGAGACCGTTGCGGACGATCTCCGCCGCCTTATGAAAGTTGGCAACCGAGCGCTGCCATGAGCCGGTCTGCCAGATGTTGCCGTTGCGCTCCACGGTTTTGACGATGGCCTGCTGCTCTGCAATCGTGCGCGCCAGCGGCTTTTCACTGTAGATGTCCTTCTTGCGATTGGCGGCTTCGATAGCCACCAGCGCATGCCAATGGTCCGGTACGGCAATCATCACCGCGTCGATGTCGTCGCGGGCCAGCAGTTCGCGATAGTCGTGGTAGGCCTTGCAATCCGTGTTGCCGTAGTGGGTGTTGACCGTGTTCACGGCGGCCTGAAGGTGGTTCTTGTCGAGATCGCAGGCGGCGACCACCTGGCAATCATTCTGCGCGAGAAAGACCTTGGTATTGCTCGGCCCCATCATGCCCCAGCCGATGACGCCCATGGTGATGCGGTCAGAGGCCGGAGGGCGGCCCGCCTGCGCCCAGGCTCCAGCAGGCAGGATCGCCGCGGCTCCCGCCGCCTTGAGAAAGCTGCGCCGGGTGAGCGGAGCGACGGTGGAAGGCTGGCTGGTCATAGTGGCCTCCTGGATATGGCGAAATTCGGTAGGCGA
Organism: Acidobacteriota bacterium; assembly: GCA_021811745.1. The sequence goes on along the minus strand of JAJZNH010000844.1, from coordinate 46 downwards.
AGTCTAGCACGGCCAGACTGATGCGCGGAACATTGTATTTTTGTAT
>JAJZNH010000711.1 GCA_021811745.1 Acidobacteriota bacterium | reverse complement strand
TGGATAGCCATGCAATTGCGGCCCCACCAGATTGGAAAAGTCGTAGTTCTCCATCCGATCTCCGTCAATTGTCCAGAACATCGCGCCAATCATCTCCGGATATCCGGCGGGCCGCTGCAATCGGTAGGTCACTCCCTCAGGAGCCTTCCCCGTGATCAGGTATTGCATGGCCCCGCGAACGAGTTTCGGAGTCGCCGTCCCCGTCAAAAACCCCACCGCTACTTTGTCCGCAGGCACGGGCGGAAAGAACTCGCCCGCGCGGCCGGCTACATTGAACCCGTGCAGCAGCAACTCCGTCATTGCGGCATCGTAGTTCACCGAACCCATCTCATAGGCCTCACCATCCAGACCCTCGAGCGGCGGCGAGTTGTAGTCCTGCACATCCACAAACGTCAGCATGTCCCGCACGCCCCACAGCAGCGGCAGATACGTTCCGAACTGGCCGCCGTAGCTGGGATATCCTCCCGGAACTTGTGTCCCCTCCGGCACCAGCGTCAGCATGAAGCTGGGACCGAAGTGTTCTCGAAGTTGGTGCAGCGCCGCAATCAGGTTCACCACGGAGGCTGTCTTCGGATGCCGGAAGTCGTTGTCCCCCGGGTCCAGGTTCAGGGAGGGCGACTCGAAGTCCAGGTCGATTCCATCAAACCCATACTCCGTCACAATCTGCGTTACCGAATTGACGAAGTTGGAGATGCTCGATCGCTGCGCCAGCGAGAAATACTCGCCTCCGCCGCCCAGCGAGATCAGCACCTTCTTGCCCCGGCTCTTGAGCCAGGCAATGTCTTCCTTCACCTGTCCCAAGTCCATGCCGGGGCGCAGGTGCATCTGCATTGTGCCTTCCGGCGCCTGGCGATTGACGTTGGCAAACGCCACCAGAATCACATCCCATTGCGGGGAGACATCGCGCAGTCGCAGCAATGTTCCTCTCGGTCCATTTCCCGTCCAGTACCCGATGAGTTCGTGCCCATTTGTTGTGCCGGCCGAGGGTACGGCCGCTACCTCCGGCGGAGCCGCCGGCACATTCATGGTTACGGCCCTGGGCCTATGCCGCACGGAGCATCGTTCCGCCGGCGCTTGTAACATCTGTCGATTTGGGAAGCTGTATGGCCCTGCTCCTCCGGTGTACCAATCCATCAGCGCCACATTCGCTACGTGCCACGCCGAACCGCTCGCCAGCATCTTCTGCGCCGGCCCCGCGGGTAGATCGCTGCGCTGGTTGGTGTCCAGCGGCTCCTCGAGCGTATACCTCGTTGCCGGGCTGTCTCCACCGCATGCGGAATGCGCTTGCTGCGCCTCCGCCGGCCATCTCCAAGCCGGAACCACGTTCTCTCCCGACGGCAAGGGCTTTCTGAACGAAATATGGAACAACGGGTCATGCAGGGGGTCATTCACCCACTCCGCCAGTTGCTCCGTCAGCGGCTGCACATCGCGTTCCTTCACCAGCGGCGGCGTAGCCTCCAGATACGACGCCAGCACAAACGAGTTTCCGGTCACCTCGTCCACGCCATGCGTTCCCCATGAGCAGCACACCGTCGCGTCGCCATAGGTGTAGTAGCCGGTGTTCTGGGTCACGGCGATGATCAGCTTGCCATCCTCGTGCGCTATCCGCTGGAAGAGCACCCGCTGGAGGTACTCCTGATCCACCATCCCCAACTTGGTCCCTGTCCGCTTTGAGGTGAGCACATATCCGTGACCGGCCGGAATCTCCACCGTCAACGGCCGCACCTCCGACACACGCAGCAGCGTATGCCATCCCGCCGCTTTTGCCGTCCCTGTCGTCGTGCGCAGCATCGCATCGACATATTGCATCGCTCCCTCGGCCCCGAAGGCCGCCTTTGCGAACACAGGTGATCGCAACACCTGCGGGATATCATCGGCGGCATCCAGCGTCACCGGCTTGCCAATGACCCGCGTGGCATCGAACTGCAGCCGTACTGGCGCCAGCACGGTCTGGATCACCGTGATGCCACCCTGCGCCGGGCTCCGTCCCGGCAGCGTTACGGGTCCGTGGGCCGTATCGTACCGGAAGGTCGGCACGGTGCCCTGTCCGTAGCCTACCCCGCCCGCCACCAGCGGGAAGAAAGCAATCAGCAGAAAGCGCGTCATTCTCATCAGAAGACGATCATACCGGCAAGCGCGTCTTCAAGCGCGTCGTTGCTGTGCGTATCGTTCTATCAACAGGTTACGGTTTCAAAGATGGGACCGTGACAAGCTTTCCGGCGGGAGATCGATTCAATCATTTTGCCGAGTCGAAGCGGTGCGATCTGTTCCCGATCTTCGCCCATGACTCATGCCCTGATAAAGATCGCTCCTTGTCAACTTTGAAATGACATCTCCAGTTCGGCCCCGGCTCGAAACGCACCAGACCATATCGTTCCACTGTTCGCAGGGTTCGTGAAAGGTTTGACGTCGCCCTCCCTGAGTTCTCGGCGAGTTCTCGAAGAGATTAGCGGTGGGTCTGGAGAATTAGCTTGAGCAAGCTCCGGTTTTGGCCGGAAAGCACCTGCGACAACGTGGGTAGAGATTCGAACCAGATCTTCGGCTCATCTTTTGCGGGAACATGCTCTCCCTTGGCTATGGCCAGGATCCGCCTCTTGTAAGCTTCCCGAGAAGCAATTTCAACTCGCAAAATCTTCATGGCGACGTACCCCTTTCTTGTAAAATCGAACCTACCTCTGCCCAAAAATCCATCAGCAGGGTGACTGCTTCTTCGTAGTCATACGTAACGGACGCGTTGTCCTCTGTGTTTGTGGTCGTAATTCAATCCATGTGCGGCAGCGGCGGCGATCTCCAGCTCTGGCACGGTCGCCGCGAGCCAAACGCCGAAAGGTTGGCTCTGCGAAAGGATCCGTAAGGCTGTGCGATCTTTGTACCCATGCTGCGGTCGCAGGAGTCCTTTGCGTGGCGCCTGATCCGGCTGCCAACGCTCCGCCTGAGCCGCCGGAAACTCTCCGGGAGCAGTTCACCTGAATCTCCGTTGTGGGCCTGGTCAATGCTGCCCGGTGACGCGCCAAGCCGCAAGGAACGCCGGACGAACGCGCGATTCAAAGCGAATTCAACGGGCCCGGAGCGCACAGCGCATCAACATACGCTGCGATGCCGCCGGTGCCGGTAAGGTCTTAAAATAGCCTCATCCGCTTCGCTGAGGCTCCATGATCGCTGCCCGAGGTGTTCTGGCTATGAGATCGTCCCCCGCGCTTCTTCTTCTGTTGACGACTCTATGCTTGCCCGGCGGCGCTCAGCCACCCCGGCCTGCGCAACGACTGGTGCTCATCGACCAGGATGGCTCCGGCCCCGGCGGATCTGACCAGATGTCGATGATGATGCTGTTGCAGTCTCCGGAAATAAAGGTGCTCGGCATCACGATGGTTACTGGCGACGCCTGGGAACCTGAAGAGGTGCAGCACACCCTGCGCATGCTGGAGCTGATTCACCGCAGCGACGTTCCCGTGGCGCCCGGCGCGGTCTTTCCGCTGCTGCGCACCCAGGCGCAGACGATGCATCAGGCCGCATCGATCGGCAGTTCCTTTTACTACGGCGCCTGGGGCGGCCTGGCCCAGCACAGCCCGCAGCCCTACCACGGCCCCTTCGTCATTCCCGCTCTCCGGGAGGGCCAGCCCACCACCCATCCGCTGGACGAGGATGCCGCTCACTTCCTCATCCGCCAGGTTCACGCCCATCCTCACCAGGTGACCATCTACGCCGCCGGTCCGCTCACCAACATCGCTCTGGCCGTTTCCATCGATCCCCACTTCGCTGAGCTGAGCAAAGGAATCGTGATCATGGGTGGCAGCCTCAACCCGCGGACCGATGACCCTGAGTTCGCAGCCGACCCGCGCCACGAGTTCAACTTCTGGTTCGATCCCGAGGCGGCGCACATCGTCCTGCGCGCGCATTGGCCGCGCATCGAGCTCACCGACGCCGACATCGCGTTGAAGACCCGCTTCACTCCGGAGATCCTTCGCCAGATCGGACAGTCGAGCTCACCCGCCGCTCAGTACATCGCCAGGTACAGCCATCGGTTCTACTACCAGTGGGATGAGCTTGCCGCCGCCGCCTGGCTCGACCCCGCGATCATTACCCGCGAGACCACCCTGTACGTCGACGTGGATACCGCGCCAGGGCCCCACTATGGCGACACGCTTACCTGGACCGCAGCCAACAAACCTGCGCTCGATGGCTCCGAGGGTCCGATGCAGCCCGTGCATGTGCAGCAGGATCTGGACCGGAAACGCTTCGAAGATCTCTTTGTGAACCTGATGAAAGCCCCA
>JAJZNH010000289.1 GCA_021811745.1 Acidobacteriota bacterium | reverse complement strand
TTTTACCTGGGTTTCATTACCTTCTTCCTGTTCCTCATCCTAGTCACAACCGGGATCGCGCTGATGTGCTATTACCGGCCTTATCCGTCGGTGGCGTACCAGGACATGAAGGACCTGCAATTTGTGGTCTTCCTGGGTCCGTTTCTGCGTGGCATGCATCGCTGGGCGGCGCACGCCATGGTAATTTTCGTATTTCTTCATATGTGCCGCGTGTTCTACACCGGCTCTTATAAGAAACCGCGGCAGTTTAACTGGGTCATCGGCGTGCTGCTTCTGCTGCTGACGCTGGCCCTTTCCTTCACGGGCTATCTTCTGCCGTGGGACCAACGCGCTTTTTGGGCTATTACGGTAGGAACGAACATTGGCAGTTATGCTCCGTTCGTTGGCAGTTACCTCAAAGAGTTGCTGCTAGGCGGCCACACCGTCGGTCAGGCGGCACTGATTCGTTTCTATGTTCTCCACGTGGCGGTGCTTCCTTCACTTGTCATTCTGCTCACGATCGTTCACTTCTGGCGAATTCGCAAAGATGGTGGCCTCTCGCGGCCGATCTGGAAGCTGAAGCCGAACAAGCCTGAAGAGCTGGTGACCATCGGCGCAACTCCGCAAGAGGTACCGTTGAAGACCGTCGCTGCTTCCACCGAAAAGTCCTACGGACTGATGGAGGTCGTTACCGGCAAGCCGATCTTTGAAACAGTTGCTCCCGAGGAAGAGGAGGATGCGGTCTTTTCCTATCCGTTCGCCTTCTTCCGCGAGGCCATCGCTCTGATGGTGACGGTAACGGTGGTGATGGCGACATCACTGTTCTGGCACGCGCCTCTTGAGGAGATGGCCAATCCCGCAAAGACGCCGAATCCGGCCAAGGCGCCGTGGTACTTTCTCGGGCTTCAGGAGTTGGTCAGCCACTCGGCCCTGGTAGGTGGAGTGATTGCGCCCGCGCTGATGGTGCTTGCACTGCTGGCGATACCGTACTTCGACCGTAATCCCAGCCGCAGGCCCTCTGACCGGAAGTGGGCGATATGGCTCTTCACCATCTTCGTTGTTATCAATCTGGTTCTGATTGTTATCGGAACCTTCTTCCGTGGTCCAGGCTGGGCTTTTGTTCCACCGTGGGTACACGTTGTGGCGGGGGCAGAGTAATGGGACGCAGATTACCGCAAATTTTCTTCGCGCTAAGCTTGTTCGCGTTGGTGCTGATCATAGCGGCGGTGTGGCAAGCCAGCACTCCCTCGTGGAAGAAGTATCAGCATGAGTATATGCAAATGGAGGCGCAGGGAGAGCCGAACGCGGTGACCAAAGCCGCTGTTCTGAACACGCCTCCGCAGATTCAGCAAATCCTGCTGCCGGGGTTGCAGCGTGTCGATCGCTGCACCACATGCCACCAGGGCGTGGAAGATCCGACGATGAAGAATGCGCCGGAGCCTTTCCGCTATCACCATGGGCTCGGTCCCCACGTGCCTTCCAAATTTGGCTGCACCATTTGCCATGGAGGCCAGGGGCTGGCCACCGATGTGAAGGATGCGCACGGGAACGTTCCGTTCTGGCAGACGCCGCTGCTGCCGGCCGATTACGTGCGCGCCTCTTGCGGGCGTTGCCACAAGGAAGGCGATATTCCGGGCGTCCCCGAATTGACGGAGGGGCGGCGGCTCTTCGAGACGGAGGGATGCCGCGGCTGCCATAAACTGAACGGCATCGGCGGCAGCATCGGGCCGGACCTCAGCGAAGAAGGCGCGAGCCTTCGCTCGCCGGAGTGGCTGGAACAGCATTTCCTGAATCCCAGCGCGGTGTCTCCAGGTTCCGCGATGCCCAACTTCCACTTCACCCGTAGCCAGGCGCGCGCGCTCACCTACTATATGCTCTCGCTGACCAATGCGGACATGGGGGCTTATTACGCGAGCGAGCCGCTCATACCCAGCCCCAGCTACGGCCGCGAACTGTTCGTTCAAAAGGACTGCCTCGTTTGTCACTCGATTGGCGGCGTGGGAGCAAAGGTGGGGCCGGATCTTCTCGGCGTCACCAAGCGGCATTCGACCAACTGGCTTGATGAACAACTGGTGAATCCGCAGCTTGTGTATCCGGGCAGCTCCATGCCGGCGTTCGACATGCCGGCCACCGAGCGAAAAGCTGTGATCGCTTTTCTGGCGACTGCCACAGCGGCGGATGCACAGGCGATCGTGGCCGGAAAGGGCCATTTGCCAACTCCTGAAGATGCCGCGATTGCGGCGGGCAGGCTCGACTTTGGGCGCTTCGGCTGTGCGGGCTGTCACGGCACCGATCTCCAGGGTGGCGTGCCGAATCCGAACGCGCAAGGTGGCGAAGTACCTTCGCTGCTGCATCTTGCAAGCGATTACTCGAAGGACGATGTTATTGAGATCATCCGCAACGGCAGAGTGCCTCCACTGGCAGATGCAAAGGGACCGCAACCGCCCCTGTATATGCCAGCCTGGAAGAACCTGCTCAGCGACGAGGATATTCACCAGATTGTCGAGTTCCTCTGGTCGAAGCAAAAGAAGTCGCAAGATAACTGGTAATTGCTGAAAAACCCAACCTTGAAAGACACTTCAAAGCCGGAGTCCCGTTTCGCAATGAACGGGTTCCGGCTTGTTTTTGCTCAGAGCAGGCTCAGAGCTTCGGTGCCACCGCTGAAGACCGATGTGGTGGCTCTTGCTGAAAGAAAGAGCTGCGCGCCGGTATCTATCCATTGCCACCGCGCGGAATCTCCTTTGTCCGGACAGCGAGCCGAACGGGAGCCAACGAACGAGCAGATCTCAAGGGTCAATTCAAATGGATTAACGTCATGTGGCTTCCCGTCATGCGGCTTCCCTGCCGAGATCACCTTCCAGAAAATAGAGTGGCGCAGAACCTTCCATGCAGCCGCTGATCTCGATCAGAAAGATACAGAAGTTCGACGCTCCGTAGAAGACAACACTGCGGTCCTCCGGAAGCCACGCGAGCACATCGACCAGATCGTGCGGTGTGAGGCGCAGCACGAAGACACCCGGTACGGGAAACGGAGTCCACTGGGATTCCGGCCTAAGATCGATGACAACGGGATGGTTCGACTCTTCGCCGAAAAGAGTCATGAACTCGTTGAGAGAGAGCCATTTTGTCATCCGCGTTGGTCGCTGCGCAGCCCCGGAATCGCCGGAAGGCTGCGGCGCCTGCAGGGGAACCGTCGGGGTGCTGGCGGAAGGCTGAGGATCGGCCTGGGCACCATCGAAATAACCGTGCCTGCCGATTCGCGAAATCTGCCATATGGGAAACGTCACACCAGCCAGGGTGATGGCTGAAAGGGACCAAAGAGACAGGGAGCCAAGGGCATCCATGATGTGCTCCTTCACAGAAAAAGGGCTGTGACGTGCAATTGATTCCGCGGCTCGCCGTCTCTGCAACAATTCAAGTGCGCAGCCGCAACGCCGTTCTATGCCGGAAGGAATGCATGAAAGGGAGGCGAGCGAAATGGTATCAGGGATGCCGACAGCGGAACGCTGCGTGTAAGGGTTCGGGCAACAGGGACTGCGCAGCAGTCAACTCCAGAGTATGGTTGAGTTGAACAGAAGATCGCCTGCGAGGTGACCGTAGCGAACCGGGTTCCGTGCCTGGGTGCAATCGAACTAAGGTGATGCCGGATCTCAATCCACAGTCTCAACACTGAGGCTCGCTGCTCGTGGGTGGGATGGCGATGATAGTAGGACAGCCTGGAGGCGGCTCCCCAGAAGACAATGGCGGCCGCCAGGCCGATGAGCCCAAGGCGATACAGCCTGAAGATCCTCCGTGACGAAGGGACTATCTCCCGCGCTGGGGGTGTCGTTCCAAGAATGAACTTCAGCATGAAGCCACTCGCACTTGTGAATCGGTTCCCGGCAGCCAATGGCGTGAACCGCTCTTTGCGCGTGTCGAGAAAGCGCAACACTGAAATAGACTCCAATCGGCGCGCAAACGTTGTTTCCAGTGCGCGTGAATTTTACGCAACTGAAATCACAAAATCAGGCAGCACGTTTTGCCCGCTGCGCGCATCTTAGGAAATGAAGGTGCAATTGACTGCCCAAAATTGAAATTCTATGGAGCCTGCGATGGAAGCGGATTCTTCTTCGGGGACATCTATGCCCGAATCCTCTGTGATCGCCGCATTGACAGATGTGGCGCTGAACTTGCGGTGGTCATGGAATCATGCCGCGGATGACTTGTGGAGCCAGCTCGATCCGGAGATGTGGGAGCTGACGCGGAACCCGTGGGCGATGCTGCAGACGGTGTCGCGGGAAAAGCTGGAGGCTTT
>JAJZNH010000867.1 GCA_021811745.1 Acidobacteriota bacterium | reverse complement strand
TAGCGCTCGTTGACCTCGGCCGGCATGGACCGATAGCCCCACTTGTCGTAGGGGTGAAAGAGAATGAGGTCCGCCTGCACCCCGATGCGGCGCAGTTCCAGGATCAGCGCATCGAAGTGCTGAAAGTACGCCGGGTTGAACCGGGAATAGTCGTTCACCTCGCCGCTGCGCGGAAACGGGTACATCGGCGGCTCATTGCGGTTGTACTCATACCACTTGGGAAAGAGGCACATGCGCAGCTTGTTGAACGGCGAGAGGGAAAGCGTCTCGATGGTCTGGCGCTGCGTCGCCTCAGGCTGAAAGGCCCAGGCATAGCAGGTGGTGCCGCACTCGACGTAAGGAGTGCCGTCCGCGTACCCGAAGTGGAAGTCGTCGCGCACCGAAACCGGCCCGCGATTCCCTTCCCCGGACGCGATACACTCGAAGGCGCCGGATTTTGCGTTCAGTTCCGCCACCTGGCTCGCCGTCGTCCAGGTCCACGCGCCGAGTTCGTCGGGCATGAAGCGGATCTTGTAGACGCCGGCTCCGTCGTAAAAGCCCTCCACTGGAAGCGCACGGTTTTTGAGACGGAAGGTCGCGGTCAGATGCACATCGAGGAAGGGATTCCCGGTGGCCGGGCCGGCCAGCCTGATCTCGACAACGTCCCAGCGCGCCACCGGCTCCCCGGCGCCCTGCGCGGCAGACGGCTCCGCCAGCGCAGGCGCGGAAGCCGCCGCCGCGGCATACGACGACAGCTTCAGCATATCCCTTCGATTCATGTAGTTCCCTCCGGCAGCGGCTTACCGGGCAGCCGTCGCAACCGGCTCCGGCAAAGCCGAGCCGCCCGCGCCGGGTTGGGTCGGCTCCATCTGCAGCGCATTGTTGAACCGGTTGAAATAGTTGAACAGGCCGATGGCGCAAAGCAACTCCACGATCTCGCCTTCGGAGTAGTAGCTGCGCAGCTCGGCGAACTGCTCGTCGCTCACCGCGTGGGCGTCGCGCGTCACCGTCTCGGCCAGGCGCAGGGCCGCCTTTTCCGCCGGCGTAAAGTCATCGCGCTGCGGCCAGTCCTCCAGGTGCGCGAGTTGGTCGTCGCTCCATCCCAGATTGCGGGCCAGAATGGTGTGGCTGGCCAGGCAGTAGGGTGTCCGGTTTACCTGGCTGGTACGGACGACGATCAGTTCCTTCAACTTCGTGGATACCGTGCCCGTATTCAGCACCGCGGCAAAGTGAGCCATCATGGTGGAGAAAATTTCGGGCCGGTGCGCCATCACACGGAACATGTTGGGCACGTTGCCGCGCTGCGCAAATGCCTTGTCGTAGAGAGCGGCGAGATCGTCACTGACCTGGCTGCGTTCAAGCCGGGAGATGCGAGACATGGCTGGGACTCCTCAGATTCCAGCCTACCGCACGACCGGCAGCAGACCTCGTAAGGGCAATTGCGACGATCGTGCCCGCTCTCGTCCAGGAAAAATAGACATCTCGCCCGGAAGCTCCAGGCAATCGTTCAATTCAATCGAACTCGTGCAAGCGGGGGAACAATCACAGAGCCGGTCGCAATCGGTCTTCCGCCATCAGCCCCTTGAGCGCCGCCGCATAGTGTTCCGGCAGCGGCTTGCGCTTCAACTGGTCGTCGCAGACCACGTGCACCGTTTCGCCTTCGGCCAACAGCACCGGCTCGCCGCCCTCGCGCGCCTTGCGCAAAATCCGGTAGGCGAACTTGAGCACCGAACCGCGCAACAGCGCCGGCTGCGTCTCGATCAGGATTTCGTCGTCGTAGCGCGCCGGTGAGCGGTACCGGCAGTGCGACTCGATCACCGGCAGAATGCAGCCGTGATCCTGCTCCAGCCGGCTGTAGGCCAGCCCCAGCGACCGCAACAGCTCTACGCGCCCCAACTCGAACCAGACCAGGTAGTTGGCATAGTAGACGATGCCCATCTGATCGGTTTCCGCATACCGCACCCGCACTTCCGTGGTGACTGGCATTCTTGCTCCAAAGGAACAGGGATCAGGGTTCAGGGGTCAGGGATCCGAAACAGGGATCAGGGATCAGGGATCCGAAACAGGGTTCAGGGTTCAGAGATCAGAGAACAGAAACCAGGGACAGAGATCTGCCGGTTCCAGAGAGGGTCTCCTTTGACCCCTGAACCCTGACCCCTGCTTTTACGGTCTTCCATGCGTGAACATCGGCAGCTTGCTCACGTCGTTGAAGACGATGAACACGAAAAACACCATCAGCACCACGAAGGCGGCCTGGTAGATACGCTCTTTCACATTCACGCTGATGTCGTGCCGCATCAGGCTCTCGATGAACAGCAGCAGGATGAGCCCGCCATCGAGAATCGGGAACGGCAGCAGGTTCAGAATGCCCAGATTGAGGCTGATCTCGCCCGCCAGTCCGAACTTGGGATACCAGCCGCGCATCTCCGCCGCCTCGCCCGCCGCGCGCGCAATCCCCACCGGCCCCATCAACTGCGAAACCGAAACCTTGTGTGTGAACAGCCGCTCCAGCACTTCCACCACCAGCAGCGAGTTCTCGTTGCAGAACGCCACCGACTTCTTCCATGCCGCCGCAAAGTGCAGGGGCTGGTCGTGGTACGGAATCGGCACCGTCGCAAAGCCCAGCTTCCAGCCGGTATCGAGCTTGGCCGGCGTCGCCGTCATCGTCACGGTCTTGCCGTTGCGCAGCACGTCCAGCGTCATCGGCTTGCCCTGCTTCACCTGCATGTACGCCAGCAGCGAAGTCACGGTGTGGAAAGGATGCCCGTCCACGCTCTCGATGGCGTCGCCCGCCTGCAGCCCCGCGGCTGCCGCCGGCGTGCCCGTCTCCACCTCCGCCACCTGGATCGGCCCCGGCAGATACTGGGGCAGAATGCCCGCATCGCTCAAATCGAAATCGTCGTTCTTCGCCGCCGCGGGAACGTGCAGCGTCATCGGCACGGCCTGCCCGGCGCGCTCCACCGTCACCTTCACGTTCTGGTTCGCGTTCAGTTTGATGCGCTCGTACACCCGCTCCCAACTGGGATTCTTCACCCCGTCGAAGCTCCGAATCAGGTCGCCCGGCCGGAATCCCGCCTGCGCCCCGGCCGAGCCGGGCGTCACCCACTCCACGGTGGTCGACTTCACCTGCACCGACGGCACTTCGTTGATGAACCCAAAGTAGATCAGCATCAGCACCAGCGCCAGCACAAAGTTGGCCGCCGGCCCCGCCAGCCCGATCAGCATCCGCTGCCAGCGCGGATGCGAGGTAAACGCTCCCGGATCGTCCACGGAAGGCGGCGCTTCCGAGCCGTCGGGCAGTTCCAGATTGCCGCCCGGGGTTTCGCCGGTCATCTTCACAAAGCCGCCCAGCGGCAGCAGGCAGACCTTGTAGTCGGTCTCGCCATACTTGAAGCCGAACAGCCGGGGCCCGAAGCCGAACGAAAACGCCTCGACGCGGACACCGCACAGCTTGGCGACGATGAAATGTCCCAGCTCGTGGATGATGACCATCACGCCGACCAGGACGATGAATGCTACGGTGGAAACCAGAAACTGATGCATACGTGGGGGTGAAATCCTTAAAATAGCTGCGCCGGCAAGCCAGCGAGCCCCGAAAAAAAGCCGCGTCCCAAAGAGACGCTAACGATTGGACGCCCGAACTGGCTACTCCGATTCCCGGACTGGCAGCCCACAGCGCGCTCATCCGGCGCTTCCGGTCAGCTCCTCAGTCAGCGGACCGCCGGAGCCCCAATCACTTCCCGGGCCGACTGCCGCGCATCCTGGTCTGCCGCAAGCACTTCCGCAATCGTCCCGGGGTGCGTTTCCGGCGTCCTGGCAAGCACTTCCTCGATTGTACGCGGGATTCCCAGAAACGGGATGCGCCGCTCCAGAAATGCCTCCACGGCCACCTCGTCGGCGGCATTCAGCGCAATGCAGTGCGCCCCTCCCTTTTGTGCCGCCTCAAACGCCAGCCGCAGGCAGGGAAAGCGGGCAAAGTCCGGCTCCTCGAAATCCAGGTGCCGCAGTTTCGCCAGATCAAAGGTCAGCGACGATGCCGGCCGCTCCGGGTAGGCCAGCGCGTACAGGATCGGCAGCCGCATATCGGTCACCGAAATCTGCGCCAGGATCGATCCGTCTACGTACTCCACCATGGAGTGCACCGTGGACTGCGGATGCACCGTGACCCGCACCTGGTCCGGCCCCACGTCGAACAGCCGGCAGGCCTCGATCACCTCCAGTCCCTTGTTCAACATGGTGGCCGAATCGATGGTGATCCGTCGCCCCATGACCCAGGTGGGGTGCTTCAAAGCCTGCTCCGG
>JAJZNH010000093.1 GCA_021811745.1 Acidobacteriota bacterium | reverse complement strand
CGCGGGCGCACGCAGCCCACCTGGCTGTTGAACTGCCCATGGGCAAGCCTTCAGCGACGCCCACCGCCCACCATGTGCTGCTCTCCTATACCGAGGAGTACAACATCGAGTACCTGGGCCGGAAGCTGCGCCCCTACTGGCAGCGCAACAACATGACCGTTCAGCAGATGCTGGCGGAGGCCGAGAGCCAATACACGAGCCTGGAGCAGCGCGGCACGGCCTTCGACAGGGAGTTGACCGCCGATCTCGAAAAAGCCGGTGGTCCGGCCTACGCGCAGCTTGCCATTCTGGCTTATCGCCAGACGCTGGCCGCGCACGGCCTGTCCGCCGACGCGGATGGCACGCCGATGCTCTTTCCCAAGGAAGACTTCTCGAATGGCTGCATCTCCACGGTCGATGTTTTGTATCCTTCGTCGCCGTTCTTTCTTTTCTTTAACCCCGCGCTTCTCCAGGCGCAGTTGAAGCCCGTGCTCGAGTACGCCGCCCTGCCGCGCTGGAAGTGGCCTTTCGCACCGCACGATCTGGGAACGTATCCGCTGGCGAACGGCCAGGTCTACGGCGGTGGTGAAGTGACCGAAGTGAACCAGATGCCCGTTGAAGAAAGCGGCAATATGCTCATCATGGCTGCCGCCATGGCTAACGAGATGGGTAACTGGCAGTTCATCCGCCAGTACTGGCCGCAGTTCACACAGTGGGCCGAATATCTGCGCCAGAAGGGCCTGGATCCGGCCAATCAGCTCTCTACAGACGATTTTGCGGGGCACCTGGCCCACAACGCCAATCTCTCGATCAAGGCGATTGAGGGGCTGTCGGCGTATGCGCTGATGGCGCGCGGCCTGGGCAAGCCCGATGTGGCTGCGGAGTACTCTCGCGCCGCCTCAGAGATGGCCGCGAAGTGGCAGACGATGGCCATTGACGGCGATCACTACAAGCTGGCTTTCGACAAGTCCGGCACCTGGAGCCAGAAGTACAACCTTGTCTGGGATCAGATCCTCGGCCTTCATCTCTTCCCGGCCAGAGTGCGTCAGACCGAGGTGGCTTTTTATCTGCGTCACCTGAACAAATATGGCTTGCCGCTCGACAGCCGTAAAGACTACACAAAGCTCGACTGGGAGCTTTGGACGGCGACTCTTGCTGATAAACCGCTGCCCGGCACTCCGGATCCCTTTGCCGCATTCATGGCGCCCATCGGCCGCTGGATCAATGAGGGGCCGAGCCGCGTTCCACTGACTGACTGGTATGACACCATTACCGGCAGGCAGATGGCCTTCCAGGCCCGCTCGGTTGTCGGCGGCGTCTACATCAAGATGCTGGCCGACAAGACGCTGGCCGCCAAGTGGCGCAACCGCACCGAGCCTTGATTACCGGACCTTGATTACAAGGCGCAAATCGCGGTCCATTCTGTGCTCCCGCCCATTCCGCGTTTCTCACGGAGTGGGCAGGGAACCGGAGCAAGCGCGAAGCAGCGAAATCACGTAAACATAAATTCCGCCGTCATCTTGCAGGAGGCGCTCGGGACAAGCCGCACCCATTGCGCGCTGAACGCATCCGGAAAGAAGACCGGGTGATATTCGCCGCCGTTCAGCTTTACCGTTTGGTATTTCTCCCATGTACCGTTGCCGAGGAAGTCGATCTGGATTTCGACCTGCGCGCTCTTCTCTGCAACCAGGTGCAGCATCTTGCGGCGAAAGTCGGTGAAGAGGAATGGATCGGAAGGTGCGCCCGCGGTGACCATGTCATTCCGCCAGGGTCCGCCCCAGCCTTGCGGCCGGCCCCAACTCCACAAGTCATCCGACTTCCCAAACCAGATGCCGCTCTGTGGCTGGCCGAGCACGGCATTGTTGTCCACATTGGGCGTATTTTCATTACCACCCAGAGCCAGCAATCCGCGAAAGCTGCAATAATCCGGAATCGTTCGCAAGTGTTGGCAGACCGGCTTTAGCCCCCAGATGCGTCCCTCGAACGGGTAGGGCTGCAACTCATAGAACATGCCCATAATATCCACCATGTAGTGCTCGGTTTCGATCTCTCGGATGCGCATCCACTCGGTCTGCCAGGCGTGGTCAAAGGCGTGCGATGCCTTGGGCAGCCTGTAGTGCTGCCACTCGCCATTGACCAGCGCATCCAATAAGGCCGATCTTTCGTCCCAGCCGGTCATGAACATCACATTGCCGAAGTTCTGCCGGGCAGCTACATCCATGTGAGGCTTGTCGGAGATTCTCCGCCAGCTCTTTCCGCCATCCCACTCGAACGCCCCTGCCTGCGTCTGCCCATAGTTGTAGAATCCGTTGTTTGTTACTACCACGCGGTGCTGAGCGGTGTAGCCGCCCTTGAAGTGCGGTACCTGGGTAAGCTGCATCTCCCTGGTCAGGTTGAACAGCAGGCGCGGCTTCAGGTCGGCCACATCCATCTCGAAGAACAATCCCTCCATGCTCTGGAAGTAGACGCGATTCTCCGGATCGGTCAGGTGAGGCATAGTGGCCGTCAGGCGCTGGTCCATCAATCCCTCGATGCGCCGCCATTGTCCGGCAGCATCAATTATGTAAGGGCCGATAATGCACTGGTTCGAGTGATGGTGGATGAAGCGGTTAGCGAAGACGCCGTTATGAATGTCCAGGCGCGTCGGTTTCAACGTTTCATCGATGCGGTAGAGGCCGAGGCCGTTACCGCTTCCCTTGCCGGAGGAGTTATATGTGATGGCGTACAGTCCATCGGCCCATGGCATCAGCGCACCTACGCCGCATTCAGTCCGCCCCGGATCGTCATCGCCTTTCAGGCCGACGTTGGGAATGCCCGGAAGAAAGCTCTGTGCGCACGCGTAACCTGCGGAAGCTGCGAGCCCGGCCATCACAGACCGGCGGGAGACGGATCGAGTCATGGACGGAATGGAAAAAGTAGAAGACATGCGCCTGCCTCACATATGAAATTAGGCCGGAATTTCCTGCTTGTCGCCTGGCCCACGCCAGTGTATCCCAGTGCTCTGCGGAACCTGATCCACGCCCTCATACGTCGATGTGGCTTGTAATGGTCAACTGCATCGGCACTGAGAGCGAAATTCATAGAAACAGTGACGGCCAATGCATATTCAACTTCCTGTAACAATCCCCGCAAACAATTCAAACGCCCGTAACATTCCCGATGGAGAATAGAACCGAGCAGTAAAAATCGTGAGGGAGCGAAACGTGAAAAAGGCGTTCGTGGCTGTTTTAGCGTTGACGTTGGCCTGGAGTGCGGCTCAGGCCCAGGACTTGACAGGAGCAGGATCAACATTCGACTATCCCATCTTCTCCAAATGGTTCAGCGAATACAGCGCCGCGCATCCCGGCGTCCACATCAACTACCAGTCCATCGGGTCGGGTGGGGGAATCCAGCAGTTTTGTTCGGGTCTGGTGGACTTCGGCGCCTCTGACATGCCGATGACTGACGCGATGATCAGCAAATGCAAGGTCAAGCTTGTGCACATCCCCGTGGTGCTCGGGGCCGTTGCTCCCATTTTCAACGTTACTGGCGTGAGCAATCTCCGGTTCAGCGGCGAAACGCTGGCGAA
Source organism: Acidobacteriota bacterium (assembly GCA_021811745.1). Next base: position 736 of record JAJZNH010000093.1, on the reverse strand, counting down.
CATCTACCTGGGCAAAATCAAGTTCTGGGATGACGCCGCGATCGCCAGGGACAATCCCGGTGTCAAGCTGCCCCACCAGAAGATCACGGTGGTGCACCGCTCCGACGGAAGCGGCACCAGCTTCATCTGGACTGACTATCTGAGCAAGATCAGTCCGGAGTGGAAGAAAGGGCCCGGATCAGGCACTTCACCGAGCTGGCCGATCGGCGTGGGCGGCAAGGGCAGCGAGGGCGTCTCCGGACTGGTGCGCCAGTTGCCGGGAGCCATCGGCTACGTTGAGCTGATCTACGCTCTGCAAAACCACATCACCGTAGGCGCGGTTAAGAACGCCGAGGGAAACTGGATCACGGCCTCCATCGCCAGCTCCACCGCGGCGGCTGCCAGCGTGAAGGATATGCCCTCCGATCTCCGCGTCTCCATCACCAACCCGCCCGGGGCCGATGCCTACCCGATATCGAGCTTCTCGTGGATCATTGCGCCGGTGCAAGACCCGAACAGGGCCAACGCCAAGGTGCTGGTGGATCTGCTGAGTTGGATCGTCAAGTCCGGCCAGAGCGAGTCTTCCGCGCTCTACTATGCTCCGCTGCCGGAGAACGTGGTGCAGAAGAACCTCAACGTCATTTACTCACTGAAGTAGAACTGAATGCGCAAGGAGGGCCGGGAGCCTCATCCCGGCCCTCCTTGCGCTTCATCCTTCCTCGCTTAACAATTCCCCGCGCTAACCCTCAAGGTGCTC
>JAJZNH010000032.1 GCA_021811745.1 Acidobacteriota bacterium | reverse complement strand
AACTCTATACCCCGCCTCACCGTCAGTGAGCCGAGGCGCAGTCGGGCCGTGTTCTTGCCCATCGCAGCCGGCCGTAGTACGGTCCGCGTCATGCGTGATCATCGTGCCGCAGTCGTGCCGGCGTGCCTGCTCGTCCTTGTTGGCCCGGCGAGAATCGCCAACTCGCAGGTCACGGCCCCGGAGCCGCCGGGGGGCTGGGAGTTTTGACCTTCCGGGGATGTGTCCATTTCTCTCCTAGATTACTCGCAGCCGAGCCGGCCAGACGGGCCGAGCAACTTGCCGCGATGCGGTTTGTCGAGCGGTTTTGGTTGATTGACTGCGGTCGCCAGCGGTGGCGGCGCACTCGCCGGGGCAAGGTTGGCTGCGGTCAACTGGAGCGGGCTCTGCAGCACCATCTCGACCTGCGTGCCAGCTTCGATATTCACATCGCTCCCCCGGTTAACAGCGAGACAAGGCCAGCTGCGGCCAATCCGGCGGCCACGCCGGCCAGCGGATGTCCCGCGCCGAAGCCGCCGATGGCGAGCACCACTTTGACGGTCAAAATGAGGGTCGCCACTCAATCGAAATGCCCACGCATGCCCATTCTGTAGGTTATAGACGGCCCCATTCGGCAAAGGATAACTCTGCCGGCGACTTCCGCGCTATTCTTCAGGAAGTTATGATCCAGCAGGAACAAAATCGCGAACAACGGGGGCCTGACCGCTTCGCCGGGGCGTACCGGGTGCTGGGCGAAGCCATCGCCGCGCGCGCGTTTCCCGGATGCGCCTTCGGCGTGTTCGCTGGAGGGCAAGTGGTGCTGGGGGACGCGCTGGGGCGATTCACCTATGATCCCAACGCCCCCGCTGTCGCTCCCGAGACGGTATTTGATTTGGCCAGTGTCACCAAGGTCGTGGCGACCACAGCTTCGGTCATGCTGCTGGTGCAGCGAGGCCAACTGAACGTAGACGATCTGCTCGGGGACTGGTTGCCAGGCTTCGTCATCGGGCGGACTCCTCAAGATCCCGCTCGCGCGGTATCGTTGCGCCACCTGCTGGCGCACTCCTCGGGCCTGCCCGGTTATGTCGAGTTTTTCCGAACCCGCTCGACACCGGAGACGCTGCTGCGCGCATGTCTGGAGCTGCCTCTCGAAGCCGCACCCGGAACCCGTGCCGAGTACTCCGATCCCGGCTTCATTCTGCTGGGCAAAGTGCTTGAGTTGTGCATGGGCGAAGCGACGGACCAATGGATCCGGCGCGAGATTTTTGCGCCGCTGCAGCTTGCCGCCACGGGGTTCTGTCCCCGTGCGGAACAGCGCAGCACGATTCCGCCCACCGAGGAAGACACAGACTTCCGCAACCGCCTCATCCAAGGCGAGGTGCAGGACGAAAACGCGTTTGTGCTGGGAGGCGTTGCGGGCCACGCGGGCTTGTTTTCAAATGTGCCGGACCTGTTGCGCTTCTCCGCTGCGATTCTGGGGGTAAAAGCTGAAGGCGAATCCGCTCAGTCGGCGCCCGGCATCTTCCATTGGGACACCATCCGGACCTTCGCCCAGCGCCAGGCACCGGCAGGCAGTTCGCGCGCGCTGGGGTGGGATACGCCCTCGGGGAATTCCTCGTCTGGCAAGTACTTCTCCTCCAATTCGATCGGTCATCTGGGCTATAGCGGCTGTTCGCTTTGGATCGATCTGGATGCGGAGATCGCCATCGTCCTGCTGACCAACCGCACCTGGCCCGACCGTGCTAGCCAGCTCATCCGCCAGATTCGACCCGCCTTTCACGACGCCGTACGCGAAGCCCTGTAGGGTATTTTGAGCAGGTCTGCTTTCAGTTGCCGCGGTATGGATTGCGCAGCCATTTGCGCGCTGTATCGGCGCGGCTGGTATTCGGCCCGGCTTCGATAACAGCCCGGTAATTGCGGATGGCCAGTTGGCGCTCGCCCTTCAGGTCGCGGCACTCCCCTGCCGCCAAGAGCGCACGGAGCTTAAGCTCAGGGCCGACACCGGGTGCGTTCCCCGCGTGCTCGTAGGATGCAGCCGCTTCACCAAAGCGGTGCTGGCCGCGCAGCGCATCGCCAAGCCCGAAATCGGCCAGTTCCAGCTTGGCAGAGACAAAGTATCCAGGATTCGCGCTCTGCTCCAGCAATTCGCGGTACGCGGCAACGGCTGCCATCCCCTCCCCGCTGTCCTTGCGGAGATTGGCCTCTTCGAGGCGAAAGAGAAAATTGTGCGGATATTCCCGCTCCAGGCTGCGAATGACCTGGATGGCCTGCTGGTACTTCCCTTCCCGGCGCAGAAACAGAGCGATGGCGGTGCGCGCGTCCACGCTGGTAATCGTGCCGTGATTCCCGGCGTCTTCCAGCAAAGCCAACCCCCTGGATTTCGATCCGGTGATGCCGGCAAATCCAATCATCAGTTTGAAAGGCCATGGCAGTGCTCCGACAACGTACTGATACACGCCGACCACCAGCTTGGCATCGACATAATTGGGCTCGAGTTCCAGTACGCGGGAGCAATCGTCCTTGGCCTTGATGGCCAGCCGAAAGCCTGCACCGAAGGAACGGTCGACCATTGCCACGTAAGTACAACGGAGGCTCCGCACCCAGCCGCGGGTGAAGAGCGCGTTCACGTCGTTGGGGTTCAGTTTCAGCCGCCAGTCCGCTTCGCGCACTGCCTCATCGGAGAGCCTTAAAATGTGGTCGCGGACCTTCGGATCTTCCTCGGTGGCGTGTTTGCCGGTCAAAAATCCATCGCTCGCGTAGAAAGTGGTGTCGAGCAAGTCCTGACGGTAGAGTTCCTGAAAGATCAGCGCATCCAGCAGGTAAGCGGATGCCTGGGGATCGCCAGGGTGCTCCTGGTGGTAGCGTTCAAAGCGCTCGACAGCCCCCGGGTAGTCCAAATTGTAGAAGTGCTGGTAGGCATCGCGAACAGGCGCGTCGTAATTCATCGGGTTGGTGTCGACCGTTGCCGCATGCAGCGAGGCGGCTGCAGCGGTCAGTAAAACGGCCACCGCCAGGCCCGCGCTCCGAAACCTCTTCAATGTATCTTCTCCTCTTGATCCTGCCGGTTAGACGCCTCCAGACGGGGGACGCCGCCGGAGCCGACGAACCCTTGGGACGCCATAGGATACGATTCCATTATGCCAATCCAGGAACCGTCGCATGCTCGCCTTGGCAGCCAATCCGATCCCGAACATGAGGCGCGCAACCACCTGATCGTCGCCCTCGATGTGCCGCATGCGCCTGCGGCAGCGGAGCTCGTGGCGCGGCTGAATGGGACGTGCCGGTGGTTCAAGGTCGGGCTGGAACTCTTTGTTGCCTCAGGACCTGCGGTTCTGGAACCGCTGCTCGCCGACGGGTATTCCGTCTTTCTGGACCTCAAGCTGCATGACATCCCGAACACGGTGGGGGGAGCCGTGCGCTCGGCGGCCGCTCTCGGCGTGCAAATGCTGACCCTCCACGCCGCTGGCGGACCGGCGATGCTGGCGGCGGCCTGCGAGGCGCTCCAAGGCCGGAAGGACTCCCCGCAATTGCTGGCAGTTACGGTCCTCACCAGCATGGACCAAGGCCAAGTGGCAGCGGTCGGGATCGACCGTTCCCCTGCCCAGCAGGTGGAGTTGCTGGTCCGCACAGGGATGGCGGCGGGGATCAGCGGCTTTGTTTGCTCGCCGGAAGAGGTCGGACGGCTTCGCGCTCTCACCGGCCCGGAGGGAGTTCTGGTTGTGCCCGGGATTCGTCCCGCGGGCGCGGCTATCGGGGACCAGAAGCGCATCGCAACTCCCGCGGATGCCCTGCAGCAGGGCGCCAGCTACCTGGTCGTGGGACGGCCGATTACCCAGGCACAGGATCCTGCGGTAGCGGCCACCGCAATCCTGGCGGAGATGGCTGGCGCGCTCCAGAATCGTTGATGCCGAAGACAACGACGCCCGGCCGCAGCCGGGCGTTCGCTTGAGCGCAGAATTCAAGCTGGACTTACAGTTTCTCGTAGAAGTCACAGGCGGAGCAGGAGATATAAACTCCTCCCGGGACGCCCCGTTCGCGGTCCTTGACGCGCTTGACGATGCGCGTGGGTTTGCTGCACTTGGGGCAGTCGGTCGACTTCGTCGTGTCCATTACCTTCTTGCGGTCGCCAGTTTTTGCAATCTTTGCCATGGGTCGGGTGGTGCTCCTTGATGGGGTTATCTCTGCTCACGCGTCCGGATGTCTTTCGGGCGCGGCTTCAACGGCGCGGTACAAGGCTCATGTACCGTCCCCACGGACGCAACATGAGCGCGACTCGCTTGTTCGAGTTTACATGAAGCGGGCCCAACT
>JAJZNH010000395.1 GCA_021811745.1 Acidobacteriota bacterium | reverse complement strand
CGTCTTTAAAAAGATCGCGCAGCGGCTCGATGAGCTTGAGCTTCATCCGCTCCGGCAGGCCGCCCACGTTGTGGTGGCTCTTGATAGTCTGACTGGGCCCCTTCACGCTCGACGACTCAATAACGTCGGGGTAGAGAGTGCCCTGCACGAGCCAGTCCACTCCGCCCGTTTGCTGCGCGATTCGTTGGGCCTCTTCCTCGAAGACTGCGATAAACTCCGCGCCGATACGCTTGCGCTTGATCTCGGGATCGGTGACGCCGGAGAGCTTCTCAAGGAAGCGTGCGCTAGCGTCGACGGCGACGATGTTGAGCCCCAGCTTACCGCGCAGATTCTTCTGCACGTTGTGAAATTCGTTCTTACGCAGCACGCCGTTGTTCACAAAGATGCAGGTCAACTGGCTGCCGATGGCGCGATGCACCAGCATGGCGGCCACGGAGGAGTCCACGCCGCCGGAGAGTCCGCAGATGACGTGGCCCACGCCCACCTTCTCGCGGATCTGGGTGATAGTCGACTCAATGAAATGTGCAGGTGTCCAGTCGCCGCGTGCCCTGCAGATTTCGAAGAGGAAGTTCTTGATGACCTGAGCGCCGAGCGGCGTGTGGTGCACCTCAGGATGAAACTGCACGGCCCAAATGCGCCGCTCCTCACTGGCAATGCCGGCCAAGGCGTTGGAGGTGGCGGCGGTGCGGTGAAAGCCGGCGGGCAACTCCAGAGCCTCGTCGCCGTGGCTCATCCACACGTGGATGGAGGGCGGCAGGCCGGCAAACAAGGGCGTTTGCGAGTCCTCTAACGCGACTTCGGCGGGGCCGTATTCGTGCTTCGGCGCCGGCCGCACCTTGCCGCCCATGTGGTGCACGATGAACTGCAATCCGTAGCAGATGCCCAGGGTTGGCACGCCCAACTTTAGAACTTGCGGGTTGGCGGCGGGGGCATCGACGTCGTAAACCGACGACGGGCCCCCGGAGAGGATGAGGCCGATTGGATGGTGTCCATGAACTTCGGCGAGCGGGACGGTGCAGGGAAGCACAACGGAGAAGACATTCTGCTCGCGTATGCGGCGGGCGATGAGCTGCGTGTACTGCGAGCCGAAATCGAGGATGACTACTGTCTGGGTGTCCACGCTTCAGTGTGGCAGGGGGTGGGTGGGTGTGTAAAGGCGCTGGATTCTGGCTCAAAGAGAAGATTCGAAGAGGCAAGAGCTACAGGCTTTTCTCTGTAGATGTCAGGGCAGCTTCTCCGCCTCAGTAACCGGATTCCAGTGGTCCTTACCAGCCAGAAACGCACGCGGCATAAATTGTGCTGCCTGCCGCTCTGTGAGTTGATGCGACCACGGCGCGCGCTGCGGGATTGGCACCGGGTCCATAGTCCTTGTACTCGGCAAAGTAGGCCAGCGACACTTTGTCCTTGTGGCCCCACGCGCTCCAACCCTGCGGAATCACGTTGGCGGGCAGCTTGGTAAGGATGTAGACGACGCGGGCGTAGGGGCGCCACGGACGGCCCAGGCTGATGGTGTTGTGCTGTTGGCCGGGCGCGAACCCGCTGGTGACCTTGCTGTCGAGGATCACGTAGCCAGTGGTTTGCCGGGACGAGGTGCGCAACTACGCAGTCAGGTAGCTGAGGCCGTTTGAGTGGAGCTCGTCGTGGTCGAAGACAGCGGTGGCATTGCCGAAGATGAAAATCGACGCCGCCCTCGATGTAGGAATCGACATAATACTGGCGGCCGTTGTCGGTAAAGAGTGTGTCCTGGCGGCCCAGAAAGCGGCAGTGCTTAAAGATGGAGCGGTCGGCGCGATCAGCGACGGCGACAGCCTGCCGGTGTTGCCGGCTGTGTTCTCAAAGGTGATATTGTCGGCTTCGAAGCCCGTGCCGTTGATCTCGACCGTCTCCGTGAAGAATGTGCCGCCGGCTTGTTTCGCGTTGAGGCTGTTGGTGATGACCACGTCGGCGGGCGATTTTCTCATGCCGACGAGCGTGATGTTGGGATGGTTCTGGGTGACGATGATGCGCTCGTGGTAGAAGCCGGGCGCAACGCGGATATAGACGTGGCCAGGGCTGCCATCGGCGCGCTTGCCGGGCCAGAGGTGGTGATCCAGGGCCATCTGGATGGTGGGAAACTCGTTCGTGCCGTTGATGCCAGCTCGAATTTCGTGCGAGACGCGAACATAAACGCTCTGGGCTTGAAGGTAGCCTGACAGGGCCAAGCCCGCCAGCAGAGAGGCGGTGATTACCAGGCATTTTCGCATCGGATTATTGTCTTCCCTGCGAGCAGAGCCGGCGAAGCTCTTTTCAGGCTCCGTTCCATTCGGCGCACTGGTTGGACATGACCGGCAGGAAGCTGCACAGGATCAGCTCCGGTTCGGCTACGCCGTGGAGGGCGTTGCGGATTGCGGCTGAGGCCTGCGCAAGGTTTTCCTGGCTATCAACGATCACGAGAACGCCGGGGCCGGCGCCACTAAGGGCCGTACCCAGGATGCCGTGCTTGCCCGCCAAAGGCAGCAGGGGCGGCATGAACGGGCACATGGATGCGCGGTAGGGCTGGTGAATGCGGTCTCGCATGGCAGCGGCGAGCAGATCGCCGCGGCCCTGGGCAAAGGCGAGACCGAGCAGAGCGACGGACTGGAGGTTAGAGACCACATCAGCTACGGGATAGGTTGCTGGAAGCACGGAGCGGGCGGTGCTGGTGGCCAGTGGCTCGGCGGGAAGGACGACGATGGCACGCCACGCTACCGGAGGATCGGCCTGCGCAACATGAACGGTTCTACCCAGGCAGGCGGCGGCAAATCCGCCCAGCCAGCAGGCAGACACGTTGTCTGGATGGCCCTCGAGGGCGGTGGCCTCTTCGAGAATGCGAGTGGAGTTCCAACCAAGTTGGCCGAAGTGCACGGCGAGAGCGATGGCGGCAAGCCGGGCTGCAGCCGAAGAGCCGCACCCCATGCCGAGAGGAATACTGTTGGCGATGCGAATGGCGAGCGGCGTAACGGGACGAGCGCTGTCGCGGAGTGCTTGCTTGTAGGTTTCGAGTATGAGATTGTCTTCGAGGAGTGCGCAACGAGCGGCATCGCGACCCGTGGCGGCAATAGCAAATTCGGTGGCCGCCTGGGCCTCGATTTCAAGGAAAAAGTCGAGGGCCACAGCCGCGGCATCGAAGCCGGAGCCAAGGTTAGCGGATGTTGCGGGCAGGCGCAGGCGGAAGACGTCGGCGCCTGGTGTTGAGGGACCGGTCATCCTGCCATGTCCTTCATGGCGGTCAAAACCGCGGCCGGAGTGGCTTCAACGGCCATAGCATTCCGCCGCAAGGACTTAATTTGTGCAGCAGTCTCCGAATCGGACCTGCCGGTCTCTTCCTCAGTTAGCAGCGTGCCACGGTGGAAATCGATGGTGTAGTCGGCATCTTTCAACGTATGGCCGGTAAGCACAAGTACCACGGATTCGCTAGGTGCGACAAAGCCCTGTGCACGCAGTTTCTTCAAGCCAGCCAAGGTGACGGCGGAGGCGGGTTCGCAGCCCAGGCCTTCAGCCCCAATTTCGGCCTTGGCAACGGCAATCTCAGCTTCAGTTACGTCCAGACAGCGGCCGCCCGTTTCTTGAATCACGCGCACAGCCTTGCGCCAGGAGGCGGGATTACCAATGCGGATGGCGGTGGCGCGGGTTTGTGCCTGGACTGGTTCGAGTGCGGCGCCATTTGTATCAGCGAGGCTGCGCACCAAAGGATTGGCACCGGCGGCCTGAATCACCGAGATGCGGGGCATCCGCGCGATCAGTCCCAACTCGTGCATCTCGCGGAAGCCCTTACCCAGCGCCGAGCTGTTGCCCAAATTTCCGCCAGGAACGATGATGTGGGCGGGGACATCCCACTCGAAAGCTTCGGCGATCTCGAAGGCTGGTGTTTTTTGCCCCTCCAAACGGTACGGATTGATCGAGTTGAGCAGATAGATCGGCGCTTGTCGGACGATCTCGGTAAGCAAGCCTAGGCAACCGTCGAAGTCAACCGGCAACTGGCAGGTGACGGCGCCGTAATCCATTGCCTGCGCAAGCTTGCCCCAGGCGATCTTGCCCTCTGGAATGAGGACCAGGCTGCGCAATCCGGCACGGGCCGCGTAGGCAGCCATCGATGCTGAGGTATTGCCCGTGGATGCGCAAGCCACCCATTCGAAGCCGCGCTCGCGGGCTACGCTGATGGCTGCCGTCATGCCCGTATCTTTGAAGGAGCCGGTGGGGTTCATTCCCTGATGCTTGGCGAAGATCTGGTCGATCCCCAGCGCCCTAGCGGCGCGCGGCAGGCCGTAGAGCGGCG
>JAJZNH010000666.1 GCA_021811745.1 Acidobacteriota bacterium | reverse complement strand
CGTCGATCTGCGGGCTCAAGCGCCCGCGCATGTATTCGCGGCAGGCCTCGGTCTGGATCGTGAATCCGGGGGGAACGGGAAGGCCGGCATTCGTCATTTCGGCCAGACCGGCGCCCTTGCCGCCCAGCACGTCCTTCATGCGGCCATTGCCGTCCGCCTTGCCATTGCCAAAGAAGTAGACATATTGGGTTGAGGTTGAAGTCGAGCTCGCCTCGGCGAGCGCCTGATCCAGAACAGCCTGGGCCATGGAAAAAAGCCTCCGTGTCTTCGATTCCGCGGCAACGGTGCCTATGAAAGGGTGGAACTACACTGCATCAGCACTCTAACTTTCCAGGTCAACAGGCTGAATACGAGCGCATCATCCAAACATCCGGCTGCGCCTAACGGGTTTCATGAGTCGCTAGAACAAATAGCGCTTCAAGTATACGATTGCCTGTGCCTCTCGTCACAGAGGCAACGTCAGGTAAACGCGGTTTCGCGCTCGGGATGAGCGGATCTTTTTCGCAATTTGAGATGCAGGACGGCGCAGAGGGCGGGTTTCAGCGGTCTCCGAAGATGTTCCGTGGCGATGGGTATTCCTTCGGGGGGCTGCGGAAAAGATCTGATTTTGGGAAAGATTCCGGAAACCATCCGGCAGGGCCCGAAGGCCGCCATTCCGTTGGCGGGTGCACATCTCAGTTACACCAATCCCATGATTGGGCGCCTGAGATCGAGGTAACCGGCCCCTCCGCAGGCAGGTCAGGAAAGCGTCGGCCGGTCAAGGTTCGTGGCCTCCCTTGTCTGAAAATCCAGACATGGAGCACCCAGCTTCATGGGCCAGAACTGGACCACCCGCCATCTACTTGCGGTTTACGCCTTCCGGTGCCAGCAACCCGGTTCGCAATCAAGCAAGAATCAGGCCGCGGTGAGGGACAGCGCGGGTTCCCGCGGGGCTTCAGCCGCATTCCGCGACAGAAGGATGCGGTCAAGCCCGACCAGGGACAGAATCTCCGCAACGTGCGGCGCGGTATTGGAGACGGTGAAGCAGTGACCTGCTTCCTCGGCGAAGCGATAGAGGGAGATGAGGGCGGAGATGCCGGCGGCGTCGATGCGCCGGACCGGTCCAAGATCGAGTGTGACGCACTGGCGGCTGACCAGGGGCTTGATCTCTTCCAGCAGGCGTTGTTCGTTACCGCGCACCAGTTCGGTAAGCTCTTCGCGGTCGTCCGCGGGGAAAGCTACCGTTACGGTTGTGCTGCATGTTGTGCCGGTCATGACAAACCTCCTTTTGGGGCCCTTCCCGGCTCCGGGACTGTGAGCGCGTATCCGGGGTCCCGGGCATACCAGAAATCAGCACGCGGGCGGCCAAAGTAGTTGGAGGCGAATCAGCTGAAATTGCAGGGGAAAGCAGCATTTCAACATCCCTTGCCGCGGCTCCAGGTGTGCGCTTTCAAAATCTGGCGTCCGCATTCGGACAGTAATTCCAAATACGCAAAAGCGGCGACTGCGGTTCCGCGGAGAGCCCTGGCCTGCCTTGCCAGACGCGACACTCAGCCCTTCTTGAATGGCGCGAGCCGCTGCGCAGAAGAGAAGTGATGTCTCGTGGGGCGGCTCAGTCGTTGGCGGCCACTTCCTTTGCGATTCGGACCCATTCAACGGCATGTTCCGGGTGGCAGGCGAGCGTGTGATTATCCTTCATGATGATTTCAAGGCAACAGCCTCTGCCAAGTTCGACGGCCTTGCGCAAATAACTCCGGATCGCACCCCAGTCCGGCGATGGCACGGCGAGCACGGCCGGGTTTGGTTTGAGAGACAGGATGAAATCGTCCTGCAGATATCCGGCCATCATTTCCAGATTGGCCCAGGCTGAGCAGGAAACCCGGCGCAGCCGGTGATGGCGCTTTACCACATGCCAGCGGGTATGCACAGGTTCGCAGCAGCCGTAACAGGTCAGACCGAACCGGTCCATGATCGGCTTTTCAAACGGGAAGATGAACTCTTCGTACATTTTTGGGGAAACGCCGACGGACTCCTGGCTTTCCGTGAATCCCCACATATCCTTGCACCGGACCCTGCCGTTGAAGTCGGATTGCGGCAACTCGTCCGTATAGCCGTATCCGCCCGACCCGACATACGTGCCATCGTTATTCAGCGAAAGCAGGTTGTTCTCCTCAAGGTAATCCAGCTTATTCATGTGCCCCTGCAAGATGATGGAGAACAGTTGCCTCAGTTCGTCCGGATAATCACGGAAATCTGTATAGATGTTCTGCATGCCGCGCAACAGGATCGCCGGATAGGTGATCCCCAGTGACCACCACCATGTCCCTTTTTGGCGAACTGTCAGGATTCCTCTAAAAATCTCAGAGGCCAGTTCGTAGCATGCCTTCGACACTGCCCAATCGATCTCAAAGGTCAGCGGATGGATGCGGCCGAGGTCGGTGGAGTAGTTTCTGACGGGGCTCTCCCATACATAAGAGCCCAGTTGCTCAGGCTTGTGATATTTGATTTCCACGCCCCAGCAATCAGCCGAGCAGGTGTACGGCACATTAAAGCAAGCCTCCACCGGCCGGTCGTCTCCCATCAACTCGCCCCAGAAGATTTCCTTGCGCAGGTTCATCTCCCAGCGGCGCGCGATCTTTGTTCTGCAGCGCATCTGCCGCTCGGTGATGATTTCGTTCCAGCCGTTCTCGGGGTCGCAAAAGATGACGGGCCGCGTCTTCTCGAGCCGGTTATGCCTGCGCCACAACTCCCGCTTCTCGCGCATCTCCGGCAGGGCAGCCAGCGTCGCGACTCTCTCGGCCAGTTTCCGCAATATCTCCCGCTCTTCCGGAAAGATCGTCAGGTCTGCCTCATGGAAGCCGGTTTGGATGCTTTCAGAGACGGTTTGTTCCAGGCCCGTAGAGAGGCCAGTGCCGTAATCTTCCAGTGCGGTCATGGCGAGACTTGCCTCCATTCGCGGATCCAACTGACGATTGCCCGTTGTTGGCGCATCCCACGGCCTCCGGCCGGGTAACGTCCCGGCTCGCGCACAAGTCATTTTGTATCCGCTCGGCTGATTCTGAAAGAAAGTTTATCCTGAATTCCGGGAGACAGCGCCGCGCCGCGAGTTTTCGGTGGAATGGAGCACGATTTTTCTCGATTCGCCTCGTCCGCAAGCTCCTTAAGCAAATGTACGAGTTGGTGTACTAGCGCTCTTATGGCCCACGATCTGCCCTATTCCGCGGTTCATCTTCTCCCCCGGCTGGATCTGGATAGCGTGCGGCCGCTGGCCATCGAGGCCGGTTTTACTGAAGCGGGCCTGGTAGCGCTTCCCTACGCCAACGCGGCGCGGGATGCGGCGCGGTTTGCGGGGTGGATCCGTGGCGGACGTGCCGGAACCATGCGCTACCTGGAGCGGGTCACCGAGGACGGGCGGCTGTTGCGCGAGCGGGTGGAAGTGCCGTTTCCGTGGGCGCGCTCGGCGATCGTGTGCTTTGCCAGCTACCACTCAGCGCAACCTCGTTCTACCGAGCCGGCCCCCGGTGCTACGGGATGGATCGCCCGCTACGCATGGTCGAGCCGGACGGAGCGGGACGGTACTGAGCGGCCGAGTGACTATCACAAGGTGCTGCGGAAGCGCGTAAACGCGGTGGAAGCAAGCCTGCACGCCCGTTTTGGCAACTTTGAGGCGCGGGGCTTCGTCGATACCGGGCCGGTGGTGGAGCGCTCGCTGGCCGCGGCGGCGGGGCTGGGCTGGACAGGCAAGAATACCTGCCTGATCCATCCCAAACTGGGGTCGTATGGGTTTCTGGCTGTCCTGCTGACGTCTTTGCCAGTCCAAGAAGAAAGAGAAGGTAGGATTCCGGCGCCGCTGCCGGATCGCTGCGGAAGCTGCCGCCGCTGCTTGGATGCCTGCCCGACGCAGGCGCTGATTGCGCCTTACCAGATGGACGCGACACGTTGCATCGGCTACCTGACCATCGAGTACAAGGGGCCGATTGCGCCGGAGCTGATGGAGGGGATGGGACGGCAGGTCTTTGGCTGCGACATCTGCCAGGATGTGTGCCCATGGAATCGGAAGTCGCCGGTGGCGGCGGACTCCGAACTGCACACGCGGCAGGAACTGGTGAACCCGGCGCTGGATTGGCTGGCCGGGATGGATGAGGCGGAGTTTGAACGGCAGTTCAACGGCTCGCCGGTGCGGCGAGCAGGTTTTGTGGGTATGCGGCGGAACGTGGCCGTTGCCATGGGAAACAGTGGAGAGGCGCGCTTTGCGCCCTGGCTCAGGGCGTGGGCCGAGGCTGCGGACCAGGGGCTGCGCGCGGCGACGAGGTGGGCGCTTG
>JAJZNH010000836.1 GCA_021811745.1 Acidobacteriota bacterium | reverse complement strand
ACGCATCGATTTTGCCGCGCATCAGGTTGGAAATGCGCGGCTGTGTTACGCCAAACAGCTTTGCCGCTTCCGCCTGGGTCAGTCTCTCGCGTTGGATGTGGCGCGTAAGTTCCGACATCAGGACCGATCGAAGCTTGAGATTCTCTCGCAGCACGGGATCAGGTTCGATGGCGTCCCAAACGTTCGCGTATGCCTTCGTCCTTTTCATAACCGAAGCTCCCTCACGAGTTCCTCGTAACGCCGTCTGGCTAACTCGATATCTTCAGCCTGAGTCTCTTGCGAATTCTTCTGAAAGCAATGCAAGACATAAACCGCATTCGCAATAGAAGCGACGCAAATGACGCGAAGGCGCCATCCTTCTCGCGAATCCTGATCTCCCGCACGCCAGGTCCGACCGTGCTCATCGCCTTCCAGTTCTCCGGATCGTTCCCTTCCTGAACCCGGAAGAGCTGATATCCCGCCTTCTGCCGGGCTCGAGGCGAAAACCCGCATAAATCCTCCAAAGAGCTGCCACTAAACACGACGGGCCTTAGAGGTCGAACCGCGAAGCGAATATACAAAATTTTGCATACCGGAGCAATCGATGGCCATTGGACGATTCTGGCCCGGATGCACCGAATGTTGCTTGGGATAGCCTTCTGCAAGGAAAAGACAGTGTATCGTTAATGGAGACAATCGAGTACGAATTGCGAGGAAGCAAATGTCTGGTGGGCTGAAGGTTCCAACTTACGATGAACTCATGTGGCCTGCGCTGGTCGCGATCCAAGCGCTGGGCGGCTCTGCGACCCATGAGGAGTTGCTCGAGAAGGTGATTGAGATCGAGCATGTCCCCGAGGCGATTCAAAATGTGATGCACACTGAGCGATTAACGAAGGTTAGCTACAACCTTTTCTGGGCAAAGACATACCTTGGAAAGGCGGGGGCCTTGGAGAATCCGTCGCATGGCGTTTGGGCGATAACAGAGAAGGGAAAAGGGTTAACCGAGAACGATGTTAAGCAGATTCCTGCCGAGGTCCGCAAGCAATTCAAGGCTCAGCAGGCAGGAAAAGAGAAAGGCGGAGAAAAACAGCAGGACCTTGGGCTCGAAACGAAAGACTGGAAAGACGATCTACTCGCTCTGCTAGTGAAGGAGCTAAAGCCAGATGCGTTCGAGCGACTTGCGCAGCGGATTCTTCGCGAATCAGGATTCGTAAAGGTAGAGGTCACAGGAAGAAGCGGCGACGGCGGGATCGACGGGGTGGGGGTCTTGCGCCTCTCATTGCTCTCTTTCCAGGTTTACTTCCAATGCAAGAGATACAAAGGCAGCGTATCGCCCAGCGCGATAAGAGACTTTCGTGGCGCGATGGTCGGTCGTACTGACAAGGGGTTGTTCATCACCACGGGAACCTTTACCGCAGAGGCAAAGAGAGAAGCCACGCGCGATGGTGCTCCGGCGATCGATCTGATTGATGGTGACCTTCTCTGCGACCTCCTCAAGAATCTGAAGCTTGGAGTCACCGCCAGAATGGTTGAAGAGGTGAGTATCTCGCCGGAATGGTTCACCAAAATTTGAGCCCCATTGCAGCGCAAGACGCAGAACGCGGACCGCAAGGGCCGCATTCGTGTGTTTGCGGTTTGTTGTGTGCAGCGCGGCATGCCAGAGGTCATGCCCTGATACAAAGCCCGACGGATACTTATGCCTTCGCAGGTTCCAGTTTTCCCAGCTTCTCCGCCATCATCTCGTCGGCGCGGGCCAGGAACGCCTTCAGCGGCAGCTTGCCCGCGTCCACATGGGCCACGATCACCCGTTGATGACGGCGGCCGTTTGATCCCCCGCTATGGCATTCCGGTGCGGAAGGGCGAAGCTGGCAGCCCCTCCTTATTAAAAAGGTTGCACACGGGATCGCTGGTCCATCCATAACGCGCTTGTGCTGGTGATGCCACTGCCGGACTGGAAAGAATGATGGTTGAGCCGTCGATCACAGCTTCGGCGGCAACGAATTTGCCATCCTCTCCGGCTATCTCAAATCCTTTGAGTGGCCCTCCTTTGGACACGAGACCGTTCGCAGCATGATGGAAGTAAAGACGAAGGCTGCCGCCCTCGCGGCTCATCGCGCGGTAGAGCGGGCCAGAGTATTCGAGATGTTCTCCGTAAGCAACAGCACGGGCGGCAAGAGCAAGGCGGTATCCAACGTCCTGCTTGTCTTTGGGATGGATGTTGTTCGGGTCACCGATGTCGACGGTTACAGCCATGGCCGTATTCACAAGAACCAGTGCCTGGCGCTGGGCCTCGCGCACTTCAGCCCAGTAGCTATCTGGCCCAGGGCGGTAGTTGGCAATCTGCACAAAGAGGAACGGAAAATTGCCTTGATGCCAGTCTGCTCTCCAATCCTGGATGAGCGTTTGAAAAAGGCGCCCATAGACGGGATAACGAAGAGGATCAGTGTTTGACTCTCCCTGATACCAGATGACTCCGCGGATAGGGAAGCGCGTGAGCGGAGCAATCATGCCGTTGTAGAGCGCGGCTGGGGCCCACGATTTGAAGACGGGGTGCCAGGGAAGCCGCAGGTTCTCATCCGTAGTGCCATACTTCTGCTCGGCGTCTTTGCGCTCTTTGGCTTCGGCGCGCGCAGTTTGCGGCTCCGCATCCGCCATGGCCGCCCACGCGGCAAATACCGGCATAAGCGATGCATCGTTGGACAACGCATGCATGCTGGTCCATGCCTCGGCAGGCGTTCCACCCCACGCCGACTCGATGATGCCGATGGGAACGTGCTCGCGTTGCTCAATGTCGCGAGCGAAGAAATAGCCCGCCGCTGAAAAGTCCGCCGCCGACCTGGGAGTGCATAGGCTCCACGGCATCCTGATATCCAGATCATCCTGCGGGTAGTCCGCAAAACGCTGATTGACATTCATGAGCCGTATCTGGGGATGGTTGGCGTTGGCGATCTCCTGCTGTGCATTGCGTGCCTCGTGCAGGGAAAAGCCCATGTTTGATTGGCCCGAGGCGATCCAAACATCGCCCACCAGCACGTCATGGAATGTAACGGTGTTGGTTCCACGCACAGTCAGGGTATAAGGACCACCAGCCGGGCCTGGAGGAAGTTGCACCGTCCATCGGCCCAGCGAATCCGCCGTCGTGCTTCGCTGCGCACCACGAAAGGTAACCGTCACAGCTTCACCTGTAGCTGCGTCTCCCCACACATGGACGGGTTCATTGCGCTGCATCACCATGTGATCCGCGAAGAGAGAAGGCATGTGGACGCTCGCAGAAAGCGGCATCGCGGCGAGCGCAAAAAGCAGCGCAAAGCAACTTTGCATCCAGAAGCGCATAGTTTTTATCCATCCTCATTTACTACAAACTGTGGGCCCGGTTCTGCTGTGAGTGTTGCGGATCGGCGACAGCCTCCGGGGGCGTGATCACCATCGCCGGGATGTTCCAGCCGTCGAGATGCACCGTTGGTGTGGAATCGGCGCTCGCCGGCGGCAGGGCTGTGAGCGTTGTCGACCCGCCCGGAGTGAGTTCAATCCAGTTGTCAGACCAGAATACTGGAGCGATGAGATCTCCGGAAGAGGTGCGCACTGCGGCGGGTAACTGAAAGGCAGAACTTGAAACGCTGCCAGATTTGCCGTTCCCAGTCGAAGAACCGCTCTCCATGGAACGTGCCATTCAACAGCACCGCTCTTGCTGTCCCCAAGAACCAGAAGACAGTGGTCGAGCACGGGCCAGGCGGTGCCGTCTTTTTGTTGCCAGACCCGCCTGCCAATTGCCGATGGTGGTTCCTGCCCGCGCTCAAAGCAGCGAAGATCGCCAGCTATACCTGGCACTCCAATCGACTTACGCTCTGCAGTTGGCTTGCCAGGGCTGGGCGCTCAATGAAGGATATCCAAATGCTGGCCGGCCACAAGACGATTACCATGGCGGCACGGTATGGACACCTTTTGCCTGAAGCAGCGACAGCCGCATCGGAAAGCATCGTCAACGGCGCGGCGGAATGAGCAAGCATGCACCAAAACAGGCGCCAGAACCTAAAAGGCCATCCAAGCTCAACCCTTAGATGGCCAATAACTTTCTGAAAATTTTGGGCTTAAACTGGTGGGCCCGGAGGGATTCGAACCCCCAACCAAGGGATTATGAGTCCCCTGCTCTAACCGTTGAGCTACAGGCCCTTCAATCACTTACGGCAACCGCTCCGTTCAGTGTAGCGAAAGTTGCAGCGGGTAGCAGTCGTTTCGGCTCGTCTTCAGCCTCCCTTCCGGATAGTTGCAGCCGCTCGAAAGCCCGCTCCACCGCCTCAGGCGTCGGGTGGATGTAGCGCTGAGACACGGTG
>JAJZNH010000631.1:536-4314 GCA_021811745.1 Acidobacteriota bacterium | reverse complement strand
CGTCACGAACTGCTTGGCGCCGTTGGTGAGAGTCACCACCAGGATGACCGAGCCCACGCTGATGATGACCCCGAACAGGGTGAGCACGCTGCGCAGCTTGTTGGCCCACAGCGATTGCAGCGCGAGTTGAACGCCTTCCATGAATTTCATGCTTCAGACTTCCGCGCGGGCTGCGCCGGGAAGGACGCCCGGAAGCATCCTCGTCCGCAATCCCGTTTTCCGGCTTCCCAACAGTGTACGGAATTCCACCCGCCCGCGCGCAGCACAGACGCACATAACTCCCTGGCAGGCAATACGCATCCGCCGCCCCGCCGGTTCCGGGGTCCAGATCGCCGCAGCTCCAGGAATAGGTTCAGGAACAGGAATACTGCTGCGCGGCGTTGAAAAGCAGGGACCGTCGCTCGCCTCGGTGGCGCTCCTGTTGCCTCGATCGCTGTTTTTCTCACCCCGAGCTGCCGAACCCCTTTGCCTGCCGGGCCGAGCTTTCCAGGGCCGCAACCTCTTGGACGATGCCGGTGAGGATAGGTACGGGCACCATCTGGGCGATCTTGCCGCCGGCTTGCAGCTCCACGGGGTCCATGCCCAGGTTGGTCATCAGCACCAGGATTTCGCCGCGGTAGCCGGCGTCGATCACTCCGCCGGTGGTGGCGATGCCGCGCGCCGCCATCGACGAGCGGTCCCGCACCAGCAGACCCAGCGGGACGCCGGTCCGCGGGTCGCGCGCCTCGACGGCGATGCCGGTGCGCACCCGCACCGTGTCCCGCGGCACAAGCGTGACGGTTTCCAGTGCGAACAGGTCGTAGCCCAGGTCCTCGCCGGGATGGGCGACCACGGGCAGGCAGGCAGCGGGATCGAGCCGCTTTACGCGCAGCATAGAGGCAGTTTACAGTTCACCGCCCGTCGCTCGCGTTTCCGCGTGGGGATTCGCTGCTCTTTCAGAACCTGAACAGGTAGGAGAGCTTCACATAGACCGTCTTGCCGTCGTTCATCAGGCTGGAGCCGGTGGGCGCCAGGATCGGATCGTTGGGATTGCACTGCCCGGGCGCCTCAAAGGTGCACAGCGAACGGTTGATGTTGGCGAAGTTGCCGATGTAACCCACATAGAGTGCCGTCCCCGGATGCGGCATGTAGGTGAACAGCGCATCGGCAAACAGCGTCTTGGAGTTGGCAAGGTCGGTATAGTGCGGGTCGGGCAGCGTGGAGATGTACTGGCCGATCAGGTTCACCGAGACCGCCTGGTTCATCTGGTAGTTCCAGCGCGTGATGACCTGGTGGTTGTCATACACCAGATCGCCATTGTTTAAATCGGTGAAGTGCGTGTAGATGTAGCTATTTTGCAGGTCGAAGAAGTGGGAGGGCTTAACCTCTAGGTTGAGATCGGGCGACGTTACGTTCACGGGCCCCGGGCCCTGCGCTGCAGGCGGCTCGTAGTTGACGACCGTACCCCCATAATAGCCGCCACCCACTGCAACATAAGGAACCGGCGAAGTATAGAAGTTGAACCCGGCTGTGTGGCTGTGATACTCCACGTCTTGGGTCAACGTGGAATAGTCGATGGGCCGCAGCCGATCCTGGCCCAGGCTCGTATTGAGATTGAAGCTGGTGCGGCTCTTGAAATTGAAATTGAACGATGGGTTGAAGTAGAAATCGAGCGGCACTCCGTGGTGGTCCCAGATGCGCTCGGAGTAGAAGTAAGGCCCGTAGGAGAGGAGCGCGCCTTTGCGCGGCCGGAAAGTGTAACTGAAGGCCCCATTGGGCTCCCGCACATCGGGGCGCTGAAAGAAGCCGGTGTCGGTCACGTAGCCCGCCGCAGTATCGGTGTAGGCCGTCCAGAAACCCTTGTGCAAGTCGGAGTAGCTGACCTGGTCGTAGTAGCCCTGGCCGCTGCAACTCAACGAATAACCCAAACAATACTGCTCGCCCGGGGTATTGTTGCTGAGATTGTGGGTCTCCGAGGTCACCGCCTGACCGGTAAAGGTCCAGCGGGTGCCGACCCGGGCGCGATAGTCCACTCCACCCGCTCGGTTATAGGAGCTGAGGTACTCGCGGTCCGCGTAGATCAAGCCAACATCCGACTCCTTGCCCACATCCCGATTCACCCGGCTCACGTAATCGTGGGCGCGTGTGCCGAAATTCGGACTGTTCTGTGGAACATCCTGTCCAGGGCTGCGATCATCCACGCCGAGGATACCCAGTGCCCACGGTCCCAGCTTGCCGGTGAGCCGCGCCCCGTACTGCGGCGTCACGATGTTGTCCGTGTAGTAGAGATTGTAGGGCGTCATGAAGTAGCTGCTGTTCTCAATAAAGAACGGGCGCACCTCAGGAAAGTAAGGCGGAAACCGCTGGTTTGGAGCCGCCGGATTGTCGACGCCCACCTGGCTGAAGTCCGGATTGAGCGTGGTGTCGAGCACTAGGCTGTGGTGGAGAATGAACTTGGCATCGAGCCCGCCATAGCTCTGCAGATGCTTATCCATGAAGTACGGATCCACCGGGTTGGCAATGTTCAACTGCCGCAGGTTGCGGGCCAGCACGTAGGGCTGAAACTGCTTGTCCCGAATGCGGGCGATGTCCGCAAAGCCTTGTACCGGCATGTCCTGCGTTAGCATGCCTGCAACATCGTGCCGGCTGCGCGGCCAGTAATCTTGCTCGCTGGCCTGCGACTGGGTGCGCTCCAGAATGATGCCCCAGGTCCGCGGCTCGCCGGGCAGAGCATCGGCGAAGTACAGGCTGGCAAAAGGGATCCGCATCAGCACGGCATAGCCCCAGGGGGTGCGCCGGCCCCAGGTGTCCCACACGGTATCGAACGAGAAGTCGTAGCCGGTTTGCTCGGTGTAGAGCGCATCGGCCTGAATGCCTCGCGAGTTGCTCGCAAAGATAAAGGCGCGCCGCTGGTCGTGGAAGGTATCGAGCATCACCTTCACCTTGTCGTCATCGCCCAGCGAATCCCGCGCCATCAAATGAGCGCGCACCACCTTCGGATCTCTTGCGTGGCAAAGAAAGGCCACGAACAGGTACTCGTGCGTGTACCCAAGGAAAGCCAAAGTGGAATTACTTGGTCGGCTTCCGTCCTCGGGATAGCGTTCCACAAAATGGTCGATGCGCAGCATCTGCCCCGCCGCAGACCGCATCGGGCTGGCCAGAAAGTCGTTCAGCACCGGTGCCATGGACAACCGCGGAATCACGATCGGCTGGTGCGGAGACTGAAGCACAGCGCTGCCCGCCTCAGCCCCGGCACGCGGAGACGCCGGATTGGAAGAGGAAGAGGAATACGGCGCCGGGGCCGCCCCCTCACCGCTGGAGTTCGCAGACGCCCCCCGCCCGATCTCCGACATCTGCGCGGAAGGCAACTGGCTGGTCCGGGTCTTGAAATCCGGCCCCAGCGCGCGCGCAGGGAAGGCCCCGCTTGCCAAAGCAAACAGAACCAGCGGGAACAGCTTATAGATGAACCTGAACAACATTTCCTCGGCCAAAGGCTTTCTGGGCCAGTGAGGTTGAATCTGAACAGCGATGGAAGAATGCGCAACAAAAACTTGTTTGCACGTTTATTCTAATCCTTCTCGTGCCAGAAAAATGTGAATTCTCCCGCAATGCGGGAAGTTCCGCGCTCCCTCGTCCACTTCTGCTCTCGTTTCCGCTCTCAAAAAAACGGAGGGCCACCGCCGAAGCGATGCGCCCTCCAAGGTTGTCCGGTTGAGACACTTGTTGGCGAATCGAGCTCGTCCGGAAATCCGACCGGCCACGGCTCGATTCGGGTGCGGGGTGGAAGAAGCTCGCCCGG